>JAUXPG010000250.1 GCA_030683915.1 Gemmobacter sp. | reverse complement strand
GCCTACGGCTCCGAGGCGCAGCGGCAGAAATATCTGCCGAAGCTGGCCAGCGGCGAATGGATCGGCTGCTTTGGCCTGACCGAACCCGATGCGGGGTCGGACCCGGCGGGCATGAAGACGGTGGCCCGGAAAACCGCCGACGGCTATGTGCTGAACGGCGCGAAGATGTGGATTTCCAACAGCCCGATCGCGGATGTGTTCGTGGTCTGGGCCAAATCCGAGGCGCATGGCGGCAAGATCCGCGGCTTTGTGCTGGAGAAAGGCATGGCCGGGCTGTCGGCGCCCAAGATCGGCGGCAAACTGTCGCTTCGGGCGAGCATCACCGGCGAGATCGTGATGAAGGATGTGGCGGTGGGCGAAGACGCCCTGTTGCCGCATGTCGAAGGGTTGAAGGGGCCGTTCGGCTGCCTCAACCGCGCGCGGTATGGCATCTCGTGGGGGGTGCTCGGGGCGGCGGAGTTCTGCATGCAGGCGGCGCGCCAGTATGGGCTTGACCGCAAGCAGTTCGGCAAGCCCTTGGCGCAGACGCAGATCTTTCAGCTGAAGCTGGCCAACATGATGACGGAAATCTCGCTCGGGCTGCAGGCGTCGTTGCAGGTGGGGCGGCTGATGGATGCGGCGAATGCGGCGCCGGAGATGATTTCGATCGTCAAGCGCAACAACTGCGGCAAGGCGCTGGATATCGCGCGCTGGTCGCGGGACATGCACGGCGGCAACGGCATCCAGCAGGAGTATCAGGTGATCCGGCATATGGTGAACCTTGAGACGGTGAACACCTATGAGGGCACGCATGACGTGCATGCGCTGATCCTCGGGCGCGCGAACACCGGGTTGCTGGCGTTATATTGTGGGGAAAGCGGGGGGTTGCCACCCCCCGCACCCCCGGCTTCAAGGGGGGGCCGCGCCCCCCCTTGAAAATCCCCCTTGGGGGGAGATTTGGTCAAGGTGAAGCATGCCACGCTCGGTCATCGTCCATGAAAACTTCCTGCGCCGGGTGCCTGCGCGCGATTTCCCCGCGGGGCGGGCGCCGGTGGCGGGGCTGACGGCGGTGCAGGCGGTGGAGGTTTTCCGCGCGCAACTGGAAAGCCGCGCGCTGGACCTGACCGCGCGGGCGATGCAGAAGGCGGGCCAGGGGTTTTACACCATCGGCTCGTCGGGGCATGAGGGGATGGCGGCGGTGGCGGCCGCGTTGCGCCCCGAGGACATGGCCTTCCTGCATTACCGCGACGCCGCCTTCCAGCTGATGCGCGCCCGGCAGGTGCCGGGGCAATCGCCGGTCTGGGATATGCTGTTGTCCTTTGCCTCGTCCGCCGAGGACCCGATTTCCGGCGGGCGGCACAAGGTGCTGGGCAGCAAGGCGCTGAACATCCCGCCGCAGACATCGACCATCGCCAGCCACCTGCCAAAGGCGGTGGGCGCGGCCTATAGCCTTGGGCTTGCGCGGCGGCGCCCCCCCGAACACCGGATGCTGGCCGACGATGCCATCGTGATGTGCAGTTTCGGCGACGCGAGTGCCAACCATTCCACCGCGCAGGGTGCCTTCAACACCGCCGGGTGGACGGCCTATCAGCATGTGCCGCTGCCGCTGTTGTTTGTTTGCGAGGACAATGGCATCGGCATTTCCACCAAGACCCCCGAGGGCTGGATCGAGGCGGGGTTCCGCGCCCGGCCCGGCCTGAAGTATTTCAAGGCCGACGGGCTTGACCTGTATGACACCTATGCCGTCGCCAAGGAGGCCGCCGACTGGGTGCGCGCCCGGCGCAAGCCTGCGTTCCTGCATCTGCGGACCGTGCGGCTTTATGGCCATGCGGGCGCGGACATGCCCACCACCTATCTGAGCCGCGCCGAGGTCGAGGCCGAGGAGGCGAACGACCCGCTGCTGCATTCGGTGCGGCTGTTAGCCGAGGCCGGCGCGATGGACCCGGAGGCGGCGCTGGCGGCCTATCTCGACACCCGCGCGCGGGTGGACCGGGTGGCCGCGGAGGCCGTGACGCGGCCACGGCTGCACGATGCCAAGGGCGTGATGGCCAGCCTGATCCCGCCGCCGCGCGCCTGTCGGCCCACCAACGGGCCGGAGCCCGCGGCGCGGGCCGCCGCCTTTGGCGCCGACATCGGCCAGATGGCGGAGCCGCAGATCATGAGCCGTCTGATCAACTGGGCGATCACCGATCTGATGCTGGAGCATGGCGAGATCGTGCTGATGGGCGAGGATGTGGGGCGCAAGGGCGGCGTCTATGGCGTGACGCAAAAGGTGCAGGCGCGGTTCGGGCCGGACCGGGTGATCGACACGCTGCTGGACGAACAGTCGATCCTTGGCCTTGGCATCGGGATGGCGCACAACGGGTTCCTGCCGATGCCGGAAATCCAGTTTCTGGCCTATCTGCACAATGCCGAGGACCAGTTGCGCGGCGAGGCGGCGACCTTGCCGTTCTTTTCGGACGGGCAGTTCACCAACCCGATGGTGCTGCGGATAGCCGGGTTGGGGTATCAGAAGGGGTTCGGCGGGCATTTCCACAATGACAACTCGGTGGCCGTGCTGCGCGACATTCCGGGGTTGATCCTTGCCTGCCCGTCGGATGGCGCCGAGGCGGTGCGGATGCTGCGCGAATGTGTGCGGCTGGCGCGCGAGGAGCAGCGGTTGGTGGTGTTTCTGGAGCCCATCGCGCTTTATCCGATGCGCGACCTTTTGGCCGAAAAGGATGGCGGCTGGATGCGGACCTATCCCGCCCCCGGCGAGCGGGTCAGCCTTGGCAGCGTGGCGGTGCATGGCGACGGGCGCGATCTGGCCATCGTGACCTTTGGCAACGGGGTGTATCTGAGCCGTCAGGCGCAGGCCGACCTTGCCGCCGAAGGCATTGCGGCCCGCGTGATCGATCTGCGCTGGCTGGCGCCCCTGCCCGAGGCGGCGATGCTCGAGGCGGTGGCGGGGTGCGGGGCGGTGCTGGTGGTGGATGAATGCCGCCGGTCGGGCGGGCCGTCGGAGGCGATTGTCACGGCGCTGGCGCTGGCGGGGGTGCGCCGCGTCGCGCGGCTCGCGGCCGAGGACAGTTTCATTGCCACCGGGCCGGCCTATGCGGCAACGATGCCGGGACGGGCGGGTATTGTGGCGGCCGCGCGGGACGCGGTGGCCTGACGGGTGGTCCGGGAGGTCGGGGAGGAGGATGCCATGAAGGCGGTTGTGGTCTGCCCCGGTCGCGGGACCTATGGCAAGGGCGAACTGGGGTCGTTGACCCGGTTGCATGGCGGGGCGCCGTTGCTGGCCTCCTATGAGGCGGTGCGCGCCGAAGCGGGGTTCGAGCCGCTGCTGGCGCTGGACGGTGCCGCCAGTCTGGGCCCGCGCCACGGGCGGGGGGAACATGCCAGCGGGCTGATCCATGCGATGAGCGTGCTGGACGCGCGCGCCTTGCGCGGGGTCGAGATGGTGGCGGTGACCGGCAACTCGATGGGCTGGTATTCGGCGCTGGCGGTGGCGGGGGCGCTGGACGAACGCGATGGCCTGCGGTTGGCGCAAGGCATGGGTGCGCTGATGCAGGCCGCGATGATCGGCGGGCAGACGGTGTATCCGCATATGGCCGAGGACTGGCGCCCGGACCCCGCGCGCAAGGCCTGGGTGACCGCGCAGGCGCAGGCGGCGGGGCTGGCGGTGTCGATCGATCTGGGCGGCATGCTGGTGCTGGCGGGGCCGGACGCGGCCCTGGCGGCGTTCGAGGCGGCGGTGCCGAAGGTCGGGGCGTTTCCGATGCGGCTGCCCGGGCATGCGGCGTTCCACACCGCCTTGCAGGCGCCGGTGGCCGCCGAGGGCGCGGCGCGGTTCGGCGGCCTTGGCTGGCGTCAGCCGGGGGTGCCGATGGTGGACGGGCGGGGCCATGTGTGGTGGCCCGGTGCCAGCGATCCGGGCCGGATGGCGGGGTATACGCTGGGCCATCAGGTGGTGGCGCCCTATGATTTCAGCCGCGCGATTGCGGTGGCGGCGCGGGAGTTCGCGCCGGATGTGTTCATCGTCACCGGACCCGGCACCACGCTGGGCGGGGCGGTGGCACAGGCTCTGATCCTTGCCAACTGGCGCGGAATGGGGTGCAAGGATGAGTTTCAGGCGCGGCAGTCGGAGGCACCTGTCCTGGTGTCGATGGGACGGCCGGACCAGCGCGGGCTGGTGACATGAAGGAGAACACGATGACGAGAACCGCTGCCGAGATTCTGGCCGCCAACGGCCTTGCGGGCCTTGCGGGCACCCTGCCCGTGCGGTCGCCCATCGACGGGTCCGAGATTGCCCGCGCCCCCGAAACCCCGCTGGCCGCGATGCCCGGCGTGATTGCGGCGTCTCAGGGCGCGTTCAAGTGGTGGCGCACGGTGCCTGCACCCCGGCGCGGAGAGTTGGTGCGGCTTTTGGGCGAGGAACTGCGCGCGGCGAAGGACGATCTGGGCGCGCTGGTGACGCTGGAGGCCGGCAAGATCGTGTCCGAGGGTCTGGGCGAAGTGCAGGAGATGATCGACATCTGCGACTTCGCCGTGGGCCTGTCGCGGCAGTTGTATGGCCTGACCATCGCCTCGGAGCGCCCCGGCCATCGGATGATGGAGACATGGCACCCGATGGGGCCCTGCGCGGTGATCACGGCGTTCAACTTTCCGGTCGCGGTCTGGGCATGGAACGCCGCACTGGCGCTGGTGGCCGGCGATCCGGTGATCTGGAAGCCGAGCGAGAAGACCCCGCTGACGGCGCTCGCCACCCATCGGATCATGGAGCGCGCGCTGGCGCGCTTTGGTGCGGACGCTCCGCAGGGCCTGTGCCAGTTGGTCATCGGCGGCCCCGAGATCGGTGCCGCGCTGGTCGAAAGCCATGACGTGCCGATCGTGTCGGCCACGGGATCGACGCGGATGGGGCGGATCGTGGGGCCGAAGGTGGCCGAGCGGTTCGGCCGGTCGATTCTCGAACTGGGCGGCAACAATGCGATGATCGTGGCGCCGTCGGCGGATCTGGACATGGCGGTGCGGGCCATCGTGTTTTCGGCCGTCGGTACCGCGGGGCAACGCTGCACCAGCCTGCGCCGGCTGATCGTGCATCATTCGATCCGGGCGGACCTGGTGGCAAAGCTGGTCAAGGCCTATGCCAGCCTGCCCATCGGTGACCCGCGCGCCTCCACCACGCTGGTGGGCCCGCTGGTGGACCATGCCGCGCGCGACCGGATGTTCGCCGCCTTGGAGCAGGCCCGCGCCGATGGGGGCACCGTGCATGGCGGGCGGGCCGCGACCGGGGCACCGCAGGGCGGCGCCTATGTCGAACCGGCGGTGGTGGAGATGCCGGCACAGACGGCGGTGGTGAAGCAGGAAACCTTCGCCCCCATCCTTTACGTGCTGGGCTATGAGACGCTGGACGAGGCGATCGAGCTGCAGAACGATGTGCCACAGGGGCTGTCGAGCTGTATCTTCACGCTCAATATCCGCGAGGCGGAGGCGTTCCTGTCGGCTGCCGGGTCGGATTGCGGGATTGCCAATGTGAACATCGGGCCGTCGGGCGCCGAGATTGGCGGGGCGTTCGGAGGCGAGAAGGAAACCGGGGGTGGCCGCGAATCGGGGTCGGATGCGTGGCGGGCCTATATGCGCCGCGCGACCAACACGGTGAACTATTCCGCCGCGCTGCCGCTGGCGCAGGGCGTGCGGTTCGACATCTGAGCCGGGGGGGGGCGTGCGAGGGGCTGCGCGCCCCTCGCGCTCCGGCGCCAAGGAGGGCTGTCTGCCCTCCTTGGAACCACCCGAGGATATTTTCGGTCAGAGCGAAAAGGGGGGCGTCGGCGGATGGGTCGGCGCCCCCGGTCGTTCTCGTCGGGCTGCGAAAAGCGTGACAGGAAGGGCGAGGGTGGGGGCGTGCGAGGGGCTGCGCGCCC
>JAUXPG010000115.1 GCA_030683915.1 Gemmobacter sp. | reverse complement strand
GCATCGGCGCTGACATCGGCGCTGACATCGGCGCTGACATCGGCGCTGACATCGGCGCTGACATCGGCGCTGACATCGGCGCTGACATCGGCGCTGACATCGGCGCTGACAGAGTTACGCGGGGCCGTCCTGCCGAAATCCCGAACCGATTGAAGACACCGGACCGTGGGGCCTGTGTTCCGGCAAATCGGGCAGGTGGCCCTGGACCGTGTTGGTCTGCTCGGTCCCCCCTCCCACACCTCCGGCGCCGGGTCTGACCACCCGCGCTGTCAGCGCATCCAGATCTGTGCCGGTGATGAGCTTCCGCTTGACCAGAGCCTTGGCCATCTCCTCGACCAGAGCTCGATTGGTTTGCAGGATCCGCGTTGCCTCCATCTCAGCCCTCTGAAGATGGTTCGCGACCCGGGCGCGTAGCGAGGGATCGAGGCGCAGTTGGCCCATCGCAGCCTCTGGAGTTGCCAGCCAGAGCATGGTGTCTCCCAGACCCCACGAAATCTCCAGCGCGGCCGCGACAGCGGTCGCGCGCGCGATATCGCTGTCCGCAGAACCACCGGCGCCGATGCTGACATCGCCGAGCATCAGGCGTTCGGCAGCCCGTCCCGCCAGATCGATCGCCAGCCGCTTCTCGACCTCATCACGGCTGCCAGACCCGGTTTGAATACGTTGTTCGCTCACCCCGCCTGTGGGCAGGATCGCCAGCGCCTGCGGTTGAGAAAGCCCGGTGGCGGCACCGACGATGGCATGACCGGATTCATGGACTGCGACCCGCCAATGCAGCTCTTCAGACAGCGGTGGGCGGACGGAGTTGATCGCTGCCGAAAGGTCTTCAACCTTCAGCGACCGCCGATCCTTGCGGGCCAGGGCGCGGGCCGCGCGCACCATCGCAGCCACCTCGGCCCCGGACATGCCTACGGCGGCCACGGAAACAACCGAAAGATCCGCGTCGGGAAGATCGCCAGCGAGTTGCCAGCGGATGGCCCCCGGCATCAGGTCATGATCGGGGTAGCCCAACGTGACGGTGGTGTCGAAGCGACCTGGGCGACGAATTGCGGCGTCAATCTTGCCGACATGGTTTGTCGCGCCCATCACGACCACGCCTTCGTGCCCGCGAAAACCATCCAGCAGGTCCAGCAGTGCGGCAACGATATAATCAGTATAGCTCGAGTTGTGGTCTGGTGTCCTTGTCCTATCGCCGAAGCTGTCGACCTCGTCGATGAAAAGCACCGCCGGCGCTTTGGCCGCAGCTTGCAAAAATGCGTTGCGCATAGCCTTGATCACCTCTGAACCTCGCGATCCTTCTGCACTCCACTGCGCAACGGATCCCGCGACGACTGCGACGCCAGCTTCCTGGGCAATCAACCGAGGAATCTCAGTCTTCCCCGATCCAGGCGGGCCAACGAGCAGCAGCCCACGCGAAACATCGCGCCACGGAATCTCCCCAGCCTGCCACGCGTGCAAATCCGCGACGACCTGTTCGACAGGGCCGCGCACGTTTGCAGGCAGGGGAAAATCCGCAAGCCCGGGGCCGTCCGACTTTACCGGCGTGATGCAGGTTGCGATGTTTTGTAGGGCAGTGGCCGGGTCCTTGGCGCGCAATGCGAGCGTCAGCACCTCTGCATCCAGACGTGAAACAACCGCATCCGTCAGCAGATGCGCCATGACGTCATGATCGACAACAGCCTCCGGATAGGCATGTGATAGAAGCATCTGCAGCATCTCCCGATCCAGCGGTGCCATTTGCACGATGCGCGGCGCCAGGGCTTTGAGCGCCGGATGCAGCATGGCTGCAGTCGAGGCGACGAGGACAACCGGGCTGCCTCGCTCCAAGGCGTTCCGCGCGCCCTCGGTCAGCGAGCCGAAGACTTGGCCCGTGGACTCGCCGCTCGCGCGGACCGCATCGGCGGCCGCAACCAAATAGGTATCCGCTGCGGTTTTGGTCCATCCGTCGGCGTCGATGATCAGGCGTGACAGAAGCTTCGTCAGCACTTTGTCCAATTGCGGGGCGCCAGTGCACAGGACCGTCAGGCTGGCGGGGCCGACAACCGCCTCAGCGAAGGCGTCGACCGTGACGAAGGTCTTTGCCAACCTGATTACGGTCAGCAGCACCGCCGGACGCAGGCGGTAGGTGGTTGTGCGCGCTTGCCAGGGATCTGGTAGGGGTGTGGAGGGCGCCTCGACCCCATCAAGCTCTTGCTCGAGACGGTCGAGCATCGCGTTGACCTCGGCCGCATCGTCATCGGTCGCGGGTTCGGCTTTACCAGTCGCCTCCGTTTCGGCGGCATCTGCTTCTCCGGTTTGCGGCAGATCCAGAACCTCTTCGTCGGCCCTCGGCTGAATGTGTTCGATGAAGGCCCAAGGCACCCGCGGGTTGCGTGCCAGTTCCTCGATCATCAGCTCTGCGAGATCGCGCCAGCCGCCCGCCGAAGAAGTGTCGGCGGACACCGGCACGTTGGTATTTTGGACGGGCAGTTGCATGCTGGCGGGCGCAAGCGCAATTTTCGAAAAATGCGTCATGGACGTCACCGTGTTTTGAGGGCAGTCAGCCGTCCGGCGCGGCATGCGCCGGAAGCTTGGTCTCGAAAATCCTTGAAAGCCTCATGAAATCTTGGCGGGAAAGCGCGCCTCGATACCGTCTAGCAGTGTGTGGATGACCTCTTCCGCGATGGGCCAGTAGACCTCTGACGTCACGTTCAGCACATCCGCGTAGACCTCGTGTGGAACGGCCAGTTCGGGATGCTGCTGGAGCAGCGTGGCATGTGCGGCCAGCTCCGTCCCGCATGCGTCATGCCCCGTCGGCATGGCGACAATGCGCATCACGTCGACCTTTGCGGACTTTGGAAGCTTGAGTTGGTGGCGCCAGCGTTTGATCGGGTGTTTGCTGTAGCCCAGCTTGATCAGCCGTGGCGTTCGATCGACGAATTCGATGCCGAGCAGGTAAATGAAGGACGGCTTGGCTGCCCAACTCTTGCCACAGCGCGCACAATCGCACTGTCCCCACTGCATATTGCCGCGCGCGATGCGCTGAGTCTGCCCGCAATGATGGCGATATAGCCGATAGTTTGGATTGCCGCCCGGATCGCGGCCGATCCAGAGCCAGCCCTGTCGCCGGGCCTCTTCGGCTTCGCGCTGCTGCAGACAGATCTCGCAGCGCACATCGGTGTTGCCGGCAGCGATGCGGTGGAGGAACTCGAATTGTCTTTTGACGACATGGCCACATTTGGCGCGATAGAGCGCATAGTGCCGGTTCACCCGGTCGCGGTGCAGGAAGGTCAGACCAGCCTTGCGCGCTTGGGTCAGATGTTCCGCTTCGGCACAACCGCCGCAGCGGGGTTGTGCCGTGCGGAGGGTGTAGATTTTGTGCGCCGTAAGCGCTCCACAGAGCTCACATTCCAAAGCGACGTGCGTCCGGTCCCGGACACGGCGATCGATGCGGAAGCCCTTGTCGCGGGCCATGACCCTCCAGGCCTCCGGCACGGCGCGCTTGAAATCTACCCAGACGTCGGCGGGCACATGGCGCGAACGATGCGGCACATGCAAACGGCGGCCGCGATCGGTCACGATCTCGTAGGAAGCGTTGCGGGCGGAACGGCGCGGCGCAGGGCGCTTAGTTTGGCTTTTGGGCATGGGAACGTCCTCATGACAGATGACGGCAGAACCGGCGCGGGAGCATCCCGCGCCGAAATCGCAAAAAAAGGCGGAAGTGCGGTTAGGCCGCGTTTGTCGAAGCCGGTGCGACGAGATGGTCGACATCGACAGCGGACCAGTCGGTCACGCGGTCGGTTTTGGCCAGAGCCGTGCGGAGTTGGTTCCGCAGCTTTGCTCGGATCCGGATGTCCTCCCCGAAAACCCCAGATTGTTGACGGGGCGTGTTTCGGCGCGCAGGTTCCCGTCGAGGATAATGTGTGAAAGTCCGCAGGACGGGGCGTTGATCACGGCGCTTTCGGCGGCCAAACATAAGTTCGAAGGGAATCCCGCGATGGGCAGTTTTGTGAGGCAATTTGGGCATCGTCGATCTCCACGCTTGAGAAAGTTAGAGAAATGAGCGCGAGGAACCGCGCTCAGCTCGGTCTTTCCATTGGGATGATGCTCAGGTTGCAGGCTCCAGCTCGGCCACAGCGATGGCACAGGTCGGCGCGTGCGGCGGCACCTTGGTGCCTGTTGGCGACGCCGACAGGTCCTCATCGGGGTCTTGGCGGCTGATGATGTTCAGGTAGATATCCAGCCGCACAATGCCGGACTCGAGCAGGCGATTGATCGCGTTGCCGACGGTATCGCGGCGTTCCGTACGGAAAAGACGCTGCTTGTTCTGGATGAAGTCGCGCAGATCAGCCACTTCCGCCGGATCGCTCGACCGCATGGCCCGGTCCCAGAGGCGCGCAACGATCCGAAGCAGGCTGTCGCCTTCCTGCATAACGGGCAGTGCGATGACATCCTTCAGAGCCGCCAGAGTCGCATCATGCGCCGCTTCAGCATCGCGGATCCATGCATCGACCGCAGGGTCCCAGCCCAGGCCAGTGAAAGCGGCCAGATCCCGCTCTGCGCGGATCAGCGGCCAGGTCATCGACATGAACTCAGAAAATGCGGCAAAGACCGCCGAGGTGATTGCCCTTTCATGGGCGGGGAACTTCGTGGTATTCGCTTTGTCAGCCATAGTGATCATCTCCACTGATCGTCTTGGTCAGGGCGGGGCGAGAGCTGCAACTCTTGCTTCCGTCCGGAATATATGGCACCAAAAAACCATGGTGTCAATGGGTGCGTTTGATGACTCACGAAAAAAAGAACGTTGGACGGCCGAAGATAGACACGGAAGCTATCAACCTCCGTCTGCCTCGCGACATGATCCATGCGATTGATGAGTTGAGACGGGTTGAGTCAGATCTGCCGACGCGTCCGGAAATGATCCGAAGAATGCTGCAGAAAATACTGGATCTGTCTGAATGAACTTTCGGTTGTAACACCGTCTCTCTCCGGAGACGTATTTGGTGATGAACCGAACGCACTACTGCCGATCTAAGCCGCAAGGCGTGAGTCGCCGGAAAGGGCGGGAGGAGTAAGCCGCTCTGCGGCATTGGCGCTTGGGGCTGGCGTTCGACCCTCAATTCAGCGTTGCTCTCTGTGTAAGGCCTTTCCGGGCTGACGATTGGGGTTTTCCTACCCGTCAGACAGGAGGTTTCGATGAAGGAGGAGAAGACCAGCTCGCTACTCCAGCGGATGATCGGGGACATGAAGATCCGCGCGATGTGCGAGCAGACTCAGCAGGTGTACATTTGCTGCGTGAAGCATTTCGCGTCTTTTCTGGGGCGATCGCCAAACACCGCCACACCGGAGGATCTGCGGGCCTATCAGTCGCAGATGACGAAGGACCTGGTGTCGCCACCTCGTTCAATGTGCACATCATTCCCCTGCGGTTCTTTTTCAGCGTCACCTGCGGACGCGAGGAGATGAAGCGATACATGCAGTTCCATCGCATGCTGCGGAAGTTCCCGTTGGTGCTGAGCGTGGAAGAGGTCGCAAAGCTTCTGGCCTCGGTGCCGGTCCAGGATTGAAGTATCGGGCGGCTCTTGGCATCAGCAACGGGGCGGGGCTGCGGGCCTCGGAAGTCTGCAACCTTTGTGAGTGCTGGACGTAATCTTCCCAAAACTGCTGGATGAAAATTCCCCAGTTTGGCGCTGATGCCGATGGTCAGGGGGGCATGCCCCCCTGACCATCGGCGGCGCAGAATTCCTCCTGTTGATGCCAAGGGAAGGGCGTGCAGGTGGTAGGAATGAGGGAGATCGTGATGATCCTGGAATTGAAGCGTCAGGG
>JAUXPG010000075.1 GCA_030683915.1 Gemmobacter sp. | reverse complement strand
GCGGATGCCATCGGCACCCTTCGCCCAGCCCGCGTCATCCAGCAGCTTGTTGGCGCCGGCGATGTCCTGGGCAAAGCACGAGGTGTTCTTGGCGGCATAGAGTTCCGGGCCCGGCACCAGATCGCAGGTCGGGCGACCGGCGCGGCCATAGCCCACCTCGACCAGCAGTTCGCGGTCGATCGCCATGCTGAGCGCCTTGCGCACCGCCGGGTCCGTCAGGAACGGGTGCGGATGCTTGGCGGTCGAGCGCTCCCCTTCGGGCAGCGAAGGCGAGGGGTTGGTCAAGTTGACCTCGATCCGCTCCACCAGCGTCCCGAAGGCGGACAGGGCCTGACCCTTGCCGGCTTCGACCATCTTGTTGATGACCGAGGGTGCGAGCTGCAGGTTCCAGGCGTAGTCGAATTCGCCGGTTTCCAGCACGGCACGGCCCGCGCCTTCGGCGTCGCCGCCGCCCTTGAACGTCATGGTGGCAAAGCGCGGCTTGGCCGGGTCACGGTAGTTCGGGTTGGCTTCGAGCGAGATCACGTCGTTCGTCTTGAATTCGGTGACGCGGAAGGGGCCGGTGCCGATGGGCCCGAAGTTGGCGGTGGTGCATTCCGGCGCCTTGGTGCCAAGGCAATCGGCAAACTGTGCCTTCTGGATGATCGGCGACTGCGCGCCGACCAGCGGCAGATAGGGGTTCGGCTTGGCGTCGGCGAAATTGATGCGGACGGTCAGGTCATCCAGCGCCTCGACCGAGGTCACGCCCTGGAACTTGGCGGCCTGCGCGCAGCCGCCTTCGGGATGGGTGCAATATTCCCAGGTGAACACTGCGTCCGCCGACGTGACCGGGGTGCCATCGGACCAGACCAGCCCCGGCTTCAGTTTCCAGGTGATGGACTTCAGGTCCTCCGCCACGCCGCCATTGGCGACGGTCGGGATTTCGGCGGCCAGATAGGGCACCAGAGCCCCGGTGTTATCGTGCCGCGCCAGCGGTTCGATGATGAGCGAGGCGGATTCCACATCCTTGGTGCCGCCCGAGAGGTAGGGATTGAGGATCGACGGCGCCTGCCAGTAGATCACGTTGACATGGCCGTCTGCGCCACGCTCGGCCAGCGCCATGGGCGCGAAAGCCAGCGAAGCCGCTGCGCCCAGAAGGGCGGATTTCAGTCTCATGCGTTCTCTCCTTGTTGGTTGTGCTCGATGGCCCCGGTTCCGCCGGTTCGCCCGGCTGTCACGGTCTTTGTTTGGGTGTGCAGATGGCAGGCCGCGAAATGCCCCGGCGCGATTTCCAGCAGGTCCGGCTTGATCTCGCGGCAGACCGGCATGACCTTGGGGCAGCGGGTGCAGAAGTTGCAGCCCTTGGGCGGGTTCGCAGGCGACGGCACGTCGCCTTGCAGGATGATGCGCTTGCGGGTCGATTCCGACACCGGGTCGGGTTCGGGCACCGCCGACAACAGCGCCTGCGTATAAGGATGCTGGGGATTGGCATAGAGCGCGTCCCGCGGGGCGATTTCCGCGATGCGGCCCAGATACATCACCGCCACGCGGTCGCAGATGTGGCGCACCATGCTGAGGTCGTGGCTGATGAACAGGTAGGTGAGGCCCAGCTTTTCCTGCAGGTCCTCCAGCAGGTTGACCACCTGCGCCTGAATCGACACGTCCAGCGCGGCGATGGGTTCGTCGCAGACGATGAACTTGGGGTTCAGCGCCAGCGCGCGGGCAATGCCGATGCGCTGGCGCTGGCCACCCGAAAATTCGTGCGGATAGCGGTTGGCGAACTGGCGGTTCAGCCCGACGGCATCCATCAGTTCATAGACGCGCTGCAACTTCTCGGCGCGTGACATCTGGGCGTGTTCGTCCAGCGGTTCGGAAATGATCGCGGCCACGGTCATGCGGGCGTTGAGGCTGGCCTGCGGGTCCTGGAACACCATCTGCATCTGCGGGCGCAGCGGGCGCAGGGCGCGCTGCGACATGGTGCCGATTTCGGTGCCGTCGATGCGGATGGACCCGGCGGTCGGATCATAAAGCCGCAGCACCGCGCGCCCGCAGGTGGATTTGCCGCAGCCCGATTCCCCGACCAGCCCGAGCGTTTCGCCCTGCATGATGGAAAACGACACGTCATCCACCGCCTTGACGTCCCCGACCTTGCGGCGCAGCAGGCCCGAAGTGATGGGGAAATACATCTTGAGGCCGCGCACCTCGACCAGCGGTTTCGCGGTTGGGTCAGCCATGGGCCACCTCACGGATCACGGCAAGTTCCTCGGCCCGGTGGCAGGCGGCATCATGGCCGGGGGTCAGCGTGCGGCGTGGCGGGTTTTCCAGCGCGCAGATCGGCACCGCATGGGCGCAGCGCGACAGGAACGGACAGGCCACCGGCGCCGCCCGCAGGATCGGCGGCTGCCCTTCGATGGTCTTCAGCCGCGCGTCGCGCGCACCGTGAAGGGCCGGGATGGTCTGCAAAAGCGCCTTGGTATAAGGGTGCATCGGGCGCGCGAACAGCTCGCGTACGGGGGCCATTTCCACCACCTGCCCGCCATACATCACCATCACCCGGTCCGCGATGCCGGCGATCACCCCCAGATCATGGGTGATCCAGACAATCGCCATGCCCAGCTTTTGCCGCAGGTCGCGCACCAGTTCCAGAATCTGCGCCTGAATGGTGACGTCGAGCGCGGTGGTCGGTTCGTCCGCGATCAGCACCTTGGGGTCGCAGGCCAGCGCGATGGCGATCATCACGCGCTGGCGCATGCCGCCCGAGAACTGGTGGGGAAAGTCGTTCAGGCGGCGGCGGGCATCGGGGATGCCCACAAGGTCCAGCAACTCGGCGGCGCGAGTGCGGGCCTCGGCCTTGCCCATGCCCATGTGGCGGCGCAACGGCTCCATGATCTGAAAGCCGACGTTGAACACCGGGTTCAGGCTGGTCATCGGGTCCTGAAAGATGAAGCCGATGCGCCCGCCGCGCACCGCGCGCAGGTCTGTCATCGGGATCTTCAGCAGGTCCTTGCCCTCGAACAGCACCTGTCCGCCCCGGTTCAGCGCCGGAGGCGAGGGCAAAAGGCCAAGCAGCGACATCATGGTGACCGATTTGCCCGAGCCGCTTTCGCCCACGACGCCGAGCAGCTCGCCCGGCGCAAGGCTGAAGCTCACGTCGTTCACGGCATGGATTTCACCACCGCGGGTCTGGAAAACAGTCCTCAGACCCCGCACATCAAGTACAGGCTGCGCCCTGTCGGGCATATGTCGCTCCCCGCGTATGGTCTTCTTGTTGCGGTCCGGGCGCGCCCGTCCGTGTTTGTCCCGCGAGTGTTAGCGATATTTCCGCATGTCGCAAGACCGTTGTCATGGCCGCTCCGGCTGTCCCTGCGTCAGCCGGGGGAACCCGCCGAACGGGGGCCGACTCAGGGTCGGACGCCCCCCGGGATTCGCGGGGGATTCGGCGGTATGCAGCTGCGAAGGCGTTGAATTTCCCGAATTATCCACAGATCGCGTAGTTATCCACAGGCCAGGCTTCAGGCAGGACTGCCCAAAAACCCAACAAAACATGGGCAGGGAACAAAAAGATGACGCTGGGCGTTTTTTCCTCTTGCGGGTGTTTGCGGTGTCGCCTAAATACCGGCTCACCGAAACGGAGGCGCCGGAAGGTGGTGAGGATGCGGTGGCTGGCCTCGCGGCTTGCGTTGCTGGGTTGGTTGACACGATGTGATGCACGGTCGAGTTGGCCCGGGGAGAGTTGGGCTGGTTCGGTTCAGTGTTGATCTGTGTTGACTG
>JAUXPG010000029.1 GCA_030683915.1 Gemmobacter sp. | reverse complement strand
ATGCTGGGCATCGGCATCGGGTTCACCGTGATGATCGTGCTGGTCGGCCTTGGGCTGGTCGGGGTGTTCACGGCCTGGCCGCCCGCACGCGTGGTGTTGCAGGCGGTGTCGGTGGTCTACATGCTGTGGCTGGCGTGGAAGATCGCCCATGCTGCCCCCCCGGCCGAAGGCGGCGCAGCGGGTCGGCCGCTGACCTTCTTGCAGGCCGGCGGGTTCCAGTGGGTCAACCCCAAGGCATGGGCGATGGCGCTGACCGCGATTGCGGTCTATGCCCCGGCGCAGGACCCCGCCACCGTTCTGCTGGTTGCGGCGGTGTTCGGCGCGGTGAACCTGCCGTGTGTGTCGTCATGGGCGGTGCTGGGCATGGCGCTGCGCCGCTGGCTGGCCGACCCTGTGCGCCTGCGGTGGTTCAATCTTGGCATGGCGGGGGCGCTGGTGCTGTCGCTTTATCCCGTGCTCGGGTTATAAACGCGCAAGCCGGGAGGGGGGACGCCATGAAGCTGGCTTATGTCGTCAACACCTATCCGCGCCCGTCGCACAGCTTCATCCGCCGCGAAATCCGTGCGCTGGAGGCGGCGGGCCACACCGTGCAGCGGTTCGCCATGCGCGCCGACGCCGCCCCGCTGGTCGATCCCGATGACAGGGATGAGGCATCGCGCACCTTTCGCGTGCTGGATCAGGGTGGCGCAGCACTGGCGGCCGCTGCGCTGGCCTGCGCCCTGCGCCACCCTGCCCGCATGGTGCGGGCGTTGCGGCTGGCGTGGGCGGGCGGGCAGGCCAGGCAAGGCCGGGTGCCGGGCACGGGCGGACGCCTGCGCCACCTGATCTATCTGGCCGAAGCCGCCGTGGTCGCCCGCCGGGCGCAAGGGGCCGATCACATCCATGCCCATTTCGGCACCAACTCGGCCACCGTCGCCATGCTGGCCGGGGTGTTGGCGGGCCTGCCCTACAGCTTCACCGTGCATGGCCCCGAGGAATTCGACGCCCCCCGCGCGCTGGCGCTCGGGCTCAAGGCGCGGCATGCGGCGTTTACCGTGGCGATTTCCAGCTTTGGCCGCAGCCAACTGATGCGCTGGACGGGCGCGCAGGATTGGCCGCGTCTGCATGTCGTGCCCTGTGGCATCGACCCCGCGCGATTTGCCCTTCCCGCGCCCTTGCCGCCCGGATCGGGGCGCATGGTTGCCGTGGGGCGGTTTTCCGAACAAAAGGGCATGCTGCTGCTCGTGCAGGCGCTGGCGCTGGCCGTGCCACGCGCGCCCGGATTGCACCTGACGCTGGTGGGCGACGGCGAATTGCGCGGGGCGATCGAGGCGGAAATCGCGCGTCACGGGCTGGCCGCCCATGTCCGGCTGACCGGCTGGCTGGACGAAGCCGGCGTGCGCGCGGCCTTGGCTGGCGCCCATGCGTTGGTGCTGCCCAGCTTTGCCGAAGGCCTGCCGATGGTGGTGATGGAGGCGATGGCCGCCGCCCGCCCGGTGCTGGCCACGGCCATCGCCGGGGTGCCCGAACTGGTGGTGCCGGGGGAAACCGGCTGGCTGGTTCCAGCCGGCGATGGGGCGGCGCTGGCCGACGCGATGGTGGCGCTGGCCGAAGCGCCACACGAACGGCTGTCCGCCATGGGTGCGGCAGGGCGGGCGCGGGTGCTGGTGCGCCATGACATCACCGCCAGCGCCGCCACCTTGGCCGGGCTGTTTGCGCGCGGGGCCTGACACCGCTTGCACATCGGCGTGCGGCGGGCCAGCATGCCCCCGCTACCCAACCCGGAGCCCCAGATGCCCATTTTGCCGCCCGTCGCCGCCATCACCCCCGACCTGACAGCGATTTACAAGGACCTGCACGCCCACCCCGAACTCGGGTTCGAGGAAACCCGCACGGCCGCCATCGTCGCAGCGCAGTTGCGGGCATGGGGTGTGGACGAGGTGCACGAAGGCATCGGCGGCACCGGGGTGGTGGCGCTGGTGCATGGCAAGGGGCGCGGCAACCGCCGGATCGGCCTGCGCGCCGACATGGACGCGCTGCCGATCCACGAGGCGACCGGGCTGACCCATGCCTCGACCACACCCGGCAAGATGCATGCTTGCGGCCATGACGCCCACACCACCATGCTGCTGGGCGCGGCGAAACATCTGGCCGAGACACGCGCGTTCGACGGCACCGCCGTGCTGATCTTCCAGCCTGCCGAGGAAGGCATGGGCGGGGCCCGCCGCATGATCGCCGAAGGCCTGTTCGAGCGGTTCCCCTGTGACGAAGTATATGGCATGCACAATTCGCCGAACGGCCAGCCGGGCACTTTTGGCATCTGCAAGGGTGCTGCGATGGCGGGGGCGGCATTCTTTGACATCACCATCAAGGGGCGTGGCGCCCACGCGGCGCAACCGCACAACGGGCGCGACCCGCTGATCGCCGCCGCCTCGCTGGTGGGCGACTTGCAGACCATCCACAGCCGCAACCTGCACCCGCTGGACACGTTGGTGTTGTCGGTCACGCAGTTGCACACCGGGTCGGCCTACAACGTGGTGCCGGACACTGCGGCGCTAGCGGGCACCATCCGGTATTTCAAGGATGCGGTCTATGAGATGGCGGCGCGGCGCCTGCGCGAGATTTGCGCGGGATATGCGCTTGCGCATGGTGTGGAGATCACCGTGGACCTGCGCAACGCCTTTGACGTTCTGGTCAACGATAACACGCTGGCCGACGCCTACATGGACGCGGCCCGCGACATCGTGGGCGACGCGGCGGTCAGCGACACCGAAGAACCCGCCACCGGGTCCGAAGATTTTGCCGACATGCTAAAGGTGGTGCCCGGGGCCTATTGCCGGGTGGGCCATGCAGGCACCGTGCCGCTGCACAATCCCGGCTTCGTGCTGGACACCGATGTGTTGCCGGTGGGCGCCTCGATCCTTGCACGGGTGGTGGAAAAACGCCTGCCGCTGGCCGCAGGCTGACGCCTTCAGACGATGGGCCGGGCGGGGTAGCTGACCCCGACCCACGCGCAGTCGGGAAAGATGTCAGGCTTGCGCGAGGACACCCGCGCGGCCTGAACATGCGGCAGCGCGCAGACAAAGGCATGGATGCCGCGGACCAGTTCCTCTTGGGTTTCGATGGTGGTGGCCGCATGGCCGCGGATATGCCCGACGATGGCGTCGTAATCGACATAGCCCGCCGCGTCGCCCGCCACATCCGCCGTCAGCACCTGCACCGACACCACAACCCGCTGCGGCGCGACCTTTTCAAAGTCGTGCAGCCCGATGACCATGGCCACCTCCTGCTCATGCACCTCGACCAGAAACTCAGCCATCGGCCAGCCCTTCCTTCACCAGAAACGCCACGTCACGGTCCAGCCGCCACAGCACCTGCCCCCCATCCAGCACCAGAACCTGCCCGTTCTGCGCCGCGTCGCGCCATAACAGCATCAGCGCCTCGCAGATGTCGTCCGGGGTCACGCGCCGCCCCAGCGGGTTGATGCGGGCGGATTTTTCAAAGTTCGCCTGAGTTTGCTTGCCCGAAATCAGCGTGATGGACGGCGCGATGCCGCAGACGCGGGGCCGCCCGTCGAACCGCATGGCACACATCGTCGTCGCCGTATGCAGCGCGGTTTTCGACAGCGTATAGGTAAAGAAATCCGGGTTGAGCGCGAAACACTTGTTGTCCAGCATGTTGACAACCAGCGCCCCCGGCGGAAGGTCGCGCTGGCTGGCCAGCCGTTCGGTCAGCCACAGCGGTGCCTTCAGGTTCACCGCCATATGCGCGTCCAGATCGGCCTCGGCGGCGCCGATGATATCGTCGTTGCGAAACAACGAGGCGTTGTTCACCAACAGGCTGATCGGCCCGAGCCTGCCTTGCGCCGCGTCCCACACCGCCTCGACCTCGGCGCGGTGCAGCAAGTCGCCGGTCACCACCTCGCACACGCCGCCCGCCGCCTGAAGTTCGGCGGCGAGCGCGTCGGCCTCATCGCGCGAGGCGTTGCAGTGCAGTGCCACGCGAAACCCTTCGGCCACCAGCCGCCGCACCATCGCTGCGCCCAAACGGCGGGCGGCACCTGTGACGAGGGCGGCGGGGGCGGGGTTTGACATGGCGGCGCTCCGGGTTGTGCACGCGATCTAGGGCACCGCAGGCAAAAGGAAAACCCTAGCGGCCCGCCAAGCCTTCGGCCAGCCGCATCAGCCGCACCGCTTCGGCACGATAGCCGAACGGGTCGTCGCCGCGCGCCTCGTCAGCAAGCGCCACCACATCGGCCCAGCCCCAGTCGTGCAGATACCGACCGCCGGTCAGCAGTTGCGCGAACCCGGCGATGGCGGCGGCAAAGCGGGCATCTTCGTCCGGATCGGTCGCCCCGGCCGGGATCGGCGCCTCGATCAGCGCACTGACGGTTTCGCCCGGCGCCTTGTAGCGCAGGCGCAGCCAGCCCGCCTCGGACTCAGGTCCGCCGGTCGGCGCGGCCTCATAGCGCAACGGGTCGGTCAGGCGCGCGGGGCTGCCCACCGGGGTCACCTCGTAAAGCGCCGTCACCTGATGGCCTGCGCCGATGTCGCCGGCATCGACCTTGTCGTCGGAAAACTCCTCGCGCCGCAGCGCCCGGGTCTCATAACCCAGCAGACGGTATTCCGCGACCACGGCGGGGTTCCATTCCACCTGCACCTTCACGTCGCCAGCAATGGGGAACAGCGCCGCCCCCACCTGATCGGCCAGCACCTTGCGCGCCTCGGCGGCGGAATCGATGTAGGCGGCGGTGCCATTGCCGGACTGCGCCAACGCCTGCATCACCGCATCGTTCAGATTGCCACGCCCAAAGCCCAGCACCGACAGATACACCCCGGTTTTCCGCTTTTCGGCGACATAGGCCGCCAAGTCGGTCGTGCTGGACAGACCGACGTTGAAATCGCCATCGGTGGCCAGCACCACCCGGTTGACCGACCCCTTGCCGCCCATCCGCTCGGCCAGTTTGTAGGCCAGTTCCAGACCTGCGCCCCCTGCCGTGCTGCCCCCGGCGCGCAGGCTGTCAAGCGCGGCGAGGATGGTCGCACGGTCGGTCGCGGGGGTCGGTGACAGCACCTCGCCCGCGCTGCCGGCATAGGCCACGATGGCCACCTTGTCGGTGTCGCCCAACTGGCCGATCAACTGGCGGAAGGCGTATTTCAGCAGGCCCAGACGCTCCGGCCCCTCCATCGAACCCGAGGTGTCGATCAGGAACACCAGATTGACCGGCGGGCGGGCCACCGGGTCGGGCAGGCGACCTTGCAGCCCGATCCGCACCAGTTGCGTGCCGCTGTTCCACGGGGTCGGCATCACCGCGATGTCGGGGCGGAACGGCGCCTCGCCCGCTTCGGGGGCGGGATAGCTGTAGCGGAAGTAGTTCACCATCTCTTCCAGCCGCACCGACGCAGGGCTGGGCAGCTGGCCCAGATTCAGCGACCCGCGCACCCACGACCACGACGCGGTATCAACATCGATCGAGAATGTCGAAACCGGCTCGTCGGCGGCCACCTTCAACGTATTGGGGTCGAACGCGGCAAAGGTGTCGCCGCCGCCGAACTGCGGGCGCTGGTCCTGGACCAAAGGTTCAGCCGACCGTTTCGCCACGACACCCGGCATGGCGGTAAAGCCCTCTTGGGCAGGCTGCACCGTGCTTTCGGCGGCAAGCGAGGGCGCCGCCGAGGGCGCGGGTCTCACAGCAGGGCTGGAGTCCTCCCCATAGCCTAAGACGTCCGGGCTTGGTTTCAGGGCGGGAAATTCCACTGGCCCGGGCGGCCCGGTCACAATCCAGGCGCCCACTGCAAGCACAGCGAACGAGGCAGTTGCCGCAAGGGCGGGACGAGAGGTCAGACGAAGAAACATGGCACGTACTCCGGCACGGAAACCCGCCTTCTTGCGGCGGTCCCTGCCTTGACGTGCGGCGCGGCCCAAGTCTTGGCGCGCATCGAAACTTTCCATCGCCCGGCGCAACGCCTCGGCCCGCGCGGCCGGGTCCGGCGCCGGGGCGCCTGCGCGCAACCCTTCGCGCAAGCGGTCCAGATCGTCAGGCCCGCTCATGCCTTCGCCTCCTCAGCCGCGACGGCCCGCAGCCGCCGTTTCACCTCTGACATCCGCCACGCGACGGTGCCTTCCGATATGCCCAGCACCTCGGCGGCCTGGGCTTGGGTCAACTCCTCGCCCAGGACCAGCGCGACGGTTTCGCGCAGATCATCGGGCAACAGCGCCATCGCCTGCGTCAGCCAGTCCTGCGCGGCGCGGTCCTCGGCCATCGCATCCTGCCGCGCCAGTTCCCAGTCGCCCCAACCGGACGCCACCCTGTCGCGCACGGCCTGCCGGCGCCTGCGGTCATGTGCCGCGTTCACCGCCACACGATACAGCCAGGTGGTGAACCGGGCCTCGGCCCGCCACCCCGCCAGCTTGCGCGGCAGCGCCACGCAGATGTCCTGCGCGAGATCCTCGGCCTCGGCCCGGCTGCCGGTCATCCGCCAGGCAAAGCCCACCAACCGATCGTAATGCCGCGCCACCAGCGCGGCAAAGGCCGCGCGGTCGCCCCTCGCGGCAGCCTGAGCAAGGATTTCATCGCGGGTGTCCATGCGCATTACGATGCTGAAACGCGCGCCGCGCCGCAATCCTTGGTGTGTTGACAAGATATGTCACACCGTTGCGAAGTCATCACGAAATCGCGGGGGATGCTCGGGTTACCGCTTGGGAAACAGCGGATACCACGCCCAGTCGGGCACCATCTGGCCCAACCGGAACAGCAAGGAGAAGCCGGCGGGAAAACTGACCTTGAACCTGTCGGTGCCCATGTGTTCGAACATGCGCCGTGCGGCGTCATCCGGCTCCATGATAAACGGCATGTCAAAGCTGTTCATCGCCGTCAGCCGGGTTCGGATGAAACCGGGGTTCACCTGCTGCACCTGCACGCCGGTGCCGCGCAGGTCGGCATGCAGGCTTTCGGCCAGCATCATGCACCCGGCTTTGGACGCGGCATAGCCGACCGATCCGGGCAGCCCGCGAAACCCCGCCAGTGACCCGGTGATGACAATATGGCCCGTCCCGCGCGCCACCATGCCCGGGACCACCTGCCCCAGCACACGGGCACAGCCGGTCAGGTTGATGTCACACATCGCCTCGGCCTTGTCCGCATCCCATCCGGCGGCGGTCATCGGCCAATACACCCCGGCCAGCCAGACCACGCCATCCACCGGACCCACCTCGGCCGCCGCAGCGCGCACTGACGCGCTGTCGCCCACATCCATCGGCACCACCTGCGCCGGGCGCGGCAGGTCCGCCGCCACCGCCGCCAGACGATCCTCAGACCGCGCCGACAGCACAAGATCAGCCCCCGAAGCGGCCATCCGCAGCGCCAGCGCACGGCCAAGCCCCTCGGACGCGCCGACCAGCCAATAGCGCTTGCCGACCCAATCCTTCATGCCGCGACCGGGCGCATGGTGGCGACCAGTTCGGCCACCTTGATGCCGAACTTGCGGAACTGGCTGCGGTTCATGATGGTGCCGTTTTCCATCAGATACATCCAGTCGGTGACCGCCAGCACATGCCCGCCCGCATCTTCGGGCAGGCGGATGCGGTAATCCAGCCGCAGCGCGGGGCCTTCCATCGTGCCGGTGCCGACGCCCACCACATCGGGCGCGGTGGCCCGGATGCGGCCATCATTGCCAATCTTCAGCGTCCAGATGCGGTGCTGGATTGACCCGCTGTCATAGCGGAAATCCTCGGTCATCACGCCGGTCGAGCCATCCCACCGCGCATTCATGTCCGCCACAAAGCGCGAGGTCACACGCCCAAGCGGGCCATAGATGACCCCTTCGCACAGGATCGGGCCGGACAGATGGCGCCGCAGGTCCAGCACCGGGCCTTTGCCGCGAAACTGTTCGGGCTTTTGCGACAGGAAATCGGCGTAACGGCTGCGCGCTGCGATCAGGGCAAGGGCAATCGCGAAACCAAGGAACAAGGCAATCGTGGGGGTCATGGGGTTTCCTCCGTCACAGGGGTGGCGAGAAGAAGCGCAATCGCGATCAGCTTCAGCGCGCAGGGAACAAGGGCATAAAGGGTGGACAGCAGGCGCAGGGCACTGTCGGGGCTGTCGGGGCCGCTGAACCCGGCCCGCTGCAACAGCGGCAACAGCGTCACGGCCGCAAAGGCCAGCGCAAACTTGGAGACGAACGACCACAGGCCGAACCCCGCCGCCGCCTGCGGGGCGATCACGGCCATGCGTCGGGCAAACAGGGCGGGCAACAGCGTCAGGTCCGCCCCCATCGCCGCCCCCGAGGCGGCACAGATCAGCGCAAAGGCGGCGACATCGCCGGCGCCCAGCGTGGTGGCGAACACGAAGGCCAGCACGGCCAATGCCATGGCCGCGAGCAGCACGCG
>JAUXPG010000014.1 GCA_030683915.1 Gemmobacter sp. | reverse complement strand
CAGACCAACCCACAAGCGCAGGATCGCTCCCACCCGCGCACCCGGTGGCGGCCAGTATCGGGGCACAAAACTTCACCTCGCCGCCGTATTGCAACGTCAACCGCGCCCAGTCGTTGAACGGATCCCGCGGTGCAGCATCCGGCATCCTACGACCAGGTATCATCGGGCTAGAAGTGCTGCTGTCCTCTGTCTGGGTGCGATCTGCGGTTTGGACGGCACGGGCCGCCGCGGTTGGCAGAAACAACAGGTCCACCCGGCCCGTCTCTGTCGCCTCGCTTGTCGCAACTCACGCCGGCCCGGTGATGCGCAGCATATCGGGGTGCCAAACCATCTAGTCGGTCTATTAATTTATCCTATCTGTGGTTACACACGAACCATAACCCCTCCAGCCAGAGGACTGCCGCATTTGGACCGACCAGAGACCGAAACTACCAGTGATATCGCAGAACGCCCCGCTGCACCCAAGCGCCGTGGTCCGAAAGTTGATCTGGAACTGACCCGACAACGCCGGGCGGATATCCTGCGGGAAGCGGCGAACCTGTTCGAGCAGGTGGGCTATCACGGCGTCAACATGGAAATGATCGCCGAGGCGGCGGGACTCAAGAAACCGACGCTGTATCACTATGTCCGCGGCAAGGACGAAATTCTGTATCTGATGCAGCGGGCCGTTATCGTGGGCGTGCGCGAGGGGATCGAGGCGCGCATTGCGCAAGGGCAACCGCCCTTGGAGTTGCTGCAAGGGGTCTATGAAGATATCTTCAGCCAGTTGCGGGACGCACCGGGAACGGTGCGGTCTTTCTTTGAGCATGGCCGCGAACTGACGGCCGAGCAGCAGGCGGACATCAACAAGGAGCGGGACGCCTTTACCCGCGTGGTGGCCCGGGTGATCTTCCGGGGCATGGAAAGCGGTCTGATCGCCAAATCCGACCCGCGCCTGATGGCCCTGTGCTTCTTCGGCGTGGTGAACTGGGCCTATCAGTGGTACGACCCAGTCCGCGACGGTGAACCTGAAACCATCGCGGCGAAATGCTTTGGCATTTTCTGCCGCGGTATGGTGGCCACGCCGTCGGACCGGGCGTCTGATACCTCAGATTGAGGCTGCGTGCGCGCGGGCGATGGAGGGAATGTCTGCGCGCGAAATGCCAAGGTCGGCCAAGCTGCGGTCATCCATGGCCGACAGTTCGGCCTGAACGCTCCAGCGCGCCGCAACGCGCGCTGCGCGCTGCAAAAGCACCGCGTGCAGACGGCGAACCGGCGAGACGGAGAGAGTGGCAGCATCGGACATGGTGGACCCCTGGTTTTCTGCATCGCAGAATAACTTCTTCTGCCGTGCAGCGTAAGAGGGCCGGGCGGAAAGCAGGGTTGCGCCCAGAGCAAGGCTCCGGGGCTTCAGTCCGGGTAATACCGCCGCCCCGTCGCGGCCATGTCGCGCAACTGCGGTGTACCGGCAAAGCGGGGACCATGCCGGGCCGCCAGTTCATCGCACATCTTTACAACGGCCTCTGCGCCCATCGCATCCACCCACCCGAACGGCCCGCCTGACCAGGGCGCAAACCCCCAGCCCAGCACGGCCGCCACATCGCCTTCGCGGACGTCGGTCAGCACGCCTTGTTCAAGCGCGCGCAGGGCCTCGAGCACTTGCACGAGGATCAGCCGGTTCTGCACCTCGGCAGCAGGGGGTTGCGGGGTCTGAGGCGGCCAGATTGCCGCGAAGCCGTCCCATAGGCGCAGCCGGCGGCCGCGCTCATCATAAGAATAGAATCCCTTGCCGTTCTTTCGGCCAAGCCGCCCTTCCGCCAGCAAGCGAATCAACACGGCGTCTGCGGCGTCGTGGGTATAGGCGTCCTGCAGCGCAGCCTTGCTTTCTTGTGCGATCTTCACGCCGAGGTCGATCGACGTCTCGTCCATCAGTTGCAACCCCCCCACGGGCATGCCGATCCGGCGGCAGGCATCCTCAACCGCTTCGGGCGCGACACCTTCACCCACCAGCCGGAGGCATTCGTTGAGATAGGGGACGATGCAGCGGTTGGCATAGAAGTACCGCGCGTCGTTCACCACGATCGGCGTTTTCCGGATCTGGCGCGCAAAATCCAGCACCTTTGCGACGGCGCGGTCTGCGGTGCGCGGGCCGCGAATGACCTCGACCAGCGCCATACGGTCGACCGGCGAAAAGAAGTGGAGTCCGATGAACTGCTCGGGGCGGACACTCGCGCCCGCGAGGCCGGCGATCGGCAGGGTCGAAGTGTTGGACGCGACAATCGCAGTGGGAGGTATGACTGCCTCTGCCCGCTGTGTTGCATCCGCCTTGATCGCCGCGTCCTCAAAGACCGCCTCGACCACCAGATCGCAACCGGCCAGCGCAGCAAAATCCACCGCCGGGGTGATGCGGGCAAGCGCCGCATCGCGCCTTGCCGATGTCATCCGACCCTTGGCAACCGCAGTGTCCAGAATGCTGGCCGACCGTGCTTTGCCCTTGTCGGCGCCCTCTTGTGTGGTGTCGATCAAGACCACCTCGATCCCAGCCAGCGCCGCAACATGGGCGATTCCCGCGCCCATCATGCCGGCCCCCAACACGCCAAGACGTCGCACGGGATCTGCGGGCAGGGCGGGCCGACGCGCGCCCTTTTCCAGCGCAGCGCGTGATACAAAGGCGGTGCGAAGGCATGCCTCGGTCGCCGGATGCAGCAGGACGCGGGCCATTTCGCGGGTTTCGGCTTCAATCCCTGCGTCAAAACCTTGCGCTGCGGCACGCATGACGGCGACCAACGCCGCCGTTGCCGGGGCCTTGCCCATCGGGCGCAGCGCTGCGGCGGCGACCAGTTCGTCAAAGGCGGGGTCATCTGGACCGCCCGGCAGCGCGGCGCCCATATCCCACGGCTTGGGCAGTGCAGGGCCCCCGGCAAGCGCGCGTGCCGTTGTCAAAAGCGCATCCGGCGCGGCAAGATACTGGACCAGCCCTGCCGCCTTGGCGCCCACCGCATCGGTTTGTCGTGCCTCCAGAAGCCAAGGCGCCGCGCCCACCAATCCCATCAGCCGGACAAGGCGCGTGCTGCCGCCTGCGCCGGGAAAGATGCCAAGTCCAAGTTCCGGAAGGCCGATCTGAACCCCCGGACGCTCGGCAAGGACGCTGGCATGGCATGCCAACGCCAACTCCAGCCCCAATCCCAGCGCAGTTCCCGGCAAGGCGGCAATCACGGGTTTGTGCGCCGTTTCGATTCGGCGCAGCAAGTCGTGGGTCCGGCGGAACCCGGCAATCAGCCCTGCCGCGGGGTCGTTCCCCGCCGAGGCTTTGAGCCGCGCGATCACGTTCAAGTCCATTCCGGCGGCAAAGTCTGCCTTGGCGGAGGTGAGGATGATTCCCCGCACCGCAGGGTCGGCCAAGGCCTGCGTCAGCTGGGCATCAAGGGCGTCCAACCCTTCAAGCGTCATCACGTTTACCGGCCGGTCAGGCTGGTCCCACACGATCTGGGCAATCCCGGCGTCAACCGAAAGGCGGAAATCGGACATGTTTGGCTCCTGTCCTGTTGCGCCACCGGGCGCGCGGGGGCGACAGCTTTGGTCGGCTGCACGGTCGGCGGTTTCTTCGCATGAATTAAACAGCCGACTGGACGGACGTCAATTACTCGTTTACGATTGGAGTGGCTAGGAAAGCCCGATCATGCCAAGATTTGCCTCACCCACCGAAAATGCCTGCCATGGATGACGTCGCTCGCCTTGCCCACGAACGCGCGTGCGAGCGGCTGATCCATGGATTTGCCCGTGCGCTGGACATGTATGATTATGACACCGCGCTGCTGCTTTGGTCAGAGGACGGTGTCCTTTCGGTGCCGGGGCATGACCACGCCGGTCATTCCGGGCTGCGTGACTGGATGGCAAGGCGGGAAAAGGACATGATCTGTCGCCATATCGTGTCCAACCTTGTCGTGGATGTTTTGGACCACACCACCGCCACCGCCCGCGCCTATTGCAGCGCTTACCGCGTGCGTGGTTGGCGCGGGCGGGAACCGGGGCCGATGATGGCGCCAGCCTATGTGGTGGATTATGCCGACCGCTTTATCCGCCACCCCGTGCGCGGCTGGCTGTTCGCGCACCGGCAGGTAACGGTTGCACTTGCCGGGGTCGAACAGCGTCAGGCCTTGCGGGCAGGCTGAGCTGCCCGCCTGCCCGATCATACTGCGGTGAACGCGCCGTCCACCACAAGTGCGGACCCGTTGACATAGGACGCTTCGCGCGACGCGAGAAACAGGATACCTGCGGCAATTTCCTCCGGCTCTGCCATCCGCCCTTGGGGGACCGAAGCGGCACGGGCCGCGCGCGCGGCTTCGCCTTGGGCTTTCGAGAGCGGCGTGTCTACAAATCCGGGATGGATCGAGTTCACCCGCACTTTCCGCCCCGTCTGGGCACATTCCACTGCCGCGACGCGGGAGAACATCTCGACCCCGGCTTTTGCCGCCGAATAAGGGCCTGACCCGAACCCGACCACCCGTGATCGGATGGACGAGACATTGACCACCGCGGCGTCGCCCGAGCGTTCAAGCAGCGGCATAGCCGCCATCGTGCCGAAAAATACCGAGTCGAGGTTGATGGCGATCAGGCGCCGCCAGTCCTCGGGTTTGGTGTCAAAGATGGACCGCAGGTTGCCCCACCCCGCGTTGTTGACCAACACGTCCAGCTTGCCGAACCGGTCATCCACCTGCGCGACGGCGGCCTGCCAGTCGTCCGGGGTGGTCACATCCAGCCGGATCGCCAGATGCCCGGCACCGGGCAACCCGGCCATAGTTGCGTTCAGCGCCACCATGTCGATATCAGCCAAGACCAGAATGGCCCCCTCGAGGGCAAAGGCGTGGGCGGTTGCCGCGCCGATGCCCTTGGCTGCGCCGGTGATCATCACGATCCGGCCTGCGTGGCGTTCATTTGCGGGCATTGGATTCTTCCTGCGACATGACAAGGATATCCGGAAAATCGGGGTTACGCCGGGTCAGAATGGCATCCATCCGTTCCTGCACCCCGCGGTCGAACGCCGTCGTCGTGACCAGATAGAACTGCCGTTCGCGAATCGCCGTCACGACCATTTCGGCCACATCTGCGGGCATCAGGCCAGCCGCCTTGATGCCCCGATATTTCTCCATCATCGCCGGGTCGTCTCCGCGCACGCCACCTTCGGGCACGAGTGTGGCGGGGCGGTTGCGTTCGCTGTTGCCGATGCCGGTCGACACCACGCCGGGGCACAGCGCCGTCACCCCGATGGGCGAGTTTTCAGCCGCGAGATCTGCATAAAGCGCCTCGGTCGCCCGCAGGGCGGCGTGCTTGGCCGCGCCATAGGCCGGGGAATTGGTCCCGCTGACCAGCCCCGCAACCGAAATGGTATTGACGACATGGGCCCAGCCGCCCTGTGCACGCAAACGCGGCACGAAGGACTGGATGCCGTGGACGACCCCCATGAGGTTCACACCCAGCGACCAATGCCAATCCTCGGGCGCGGTTTCCCAGATCGGCCGATAACGCGCGCCGGGCACGATGCCTGCGTTGTTGCACACCACATGCACCGCACCGAATTCGCGCCATGCCGCATCTGCCAAGGCCTGAACAGCGCCTGCATCGGACACGTCGGTGACCTGGGTCAGAACCTTGGCGCCTTGGGCCCGAAGGGTTTCGGCTGTGGCCTCCAGCGGCTCGGGCTGGATATCGGCCAGCACCAGCCGCATCCCTTCGGCGGCGAAGCGTTCCGCCATGCCGCGCCCAATTCCGCTGGCCGCGCCGGTGATCACCGCCACCTTTCCCGCAAAATCCATCATTCTGCCTCGTCCTTTCCATCCGTCATCGTCAGGGCCAGCGCCAACCGCCCGCCATCGACATAAAGTGTCTGCCCGGTGACATAGCTGCCCGCCTCCGACGCCAGAAACAGGACCGCTTGCGCGATTTCGTCGACCCGGCCCATCCGCCCGAGCGGTGTGCGCGCGGCCACCGCGCGGCGCAAGGCCGGTGTAAGCGCCTCATCGTTCAGGTCGGTTGTCACCGACCCCGGACCAACCGCGTTCACGCGGATGCCATACGGGGCCAAGGCCACAGCGGCCGCCTTGGTCAGTTGCACAACGCCGCCCTTCGACGCGGCGTAGGCCGCATGCGTCTCTGCGACCGACTGCGCCTGAACCGACGCCATCAGAACGATCGCCCCCGGCGCGCGCCCGGTGCAAGCCTGCGCCACCATCTGTTTCGCCGCAGCTTGGACGCACAGAAAACTGCCGGTCAGGTTCACGTCGACCACGCGTCGGAATTCTTCGGGTGTCAGGTTCAGGAACGGTGCCGCCGGCGCGATGCCCGCATTTGCCACCATGATATCCAGCGCCCCAAAGACCCGCACCGTTTCGCGCACCAGATCCGCCACCTGCACCGCATCGGTCACGTTGCAGACCACACCATGCGCGGGGCCCCCCAGCGCAGCTGCCACCTGTTCCACACCAGACCCCGGCAAGTCGGCCAGAACCACGCTTGCCCCTGCCTCCAGGAACCGCGCCGCCGTCGCGTGTCCGATCCCCCGCGCGGCGCCGGTGATGACGGCGACCCGCCCCGACAGGTCGGTCATGACGCATCCTCGGTCACAGGGACTGTGTAATTCAGGATCAGGCGCCCGCCATCGACATAGACCGTTTGGCCGACGATATAGCTTGCGCCATCCGAGGCGAGGAATGACACCGCCCTGGCGATTTCATCCGGGTCACCAAGCCGACCGATCGGCGTGCGCGACAGGACCGTGCGCCGCGTCACAGGGTCGTCAAGCACCGCACGCGCCGCCATGTCTGTGGCGATCGTGCCGGGCCCAACAGCGTTGACGCGGATGCCATGCCCGATGAGTTCCAGGGCCATGACGCGGGTCAACTGCCGCATCGCCCCCTTCGAGGCCGCATAGCCCGCAGCAAGCGGCGCTGCCACCTCGGCCGTGACAGAGGACAGGTTCACAATGGCGCCCCCTGACCTCCCGGCGATCATGGCCTGTGCGGCGGCCTGCCCGAGCACCATCGGCGCGCGCACGTTTACATCCATCATCAGGTCAAAATCTGCCGGGTCGAAGGTCAGGAAAGGCTGCAATCGGATCACGCCCGCATTGTTGACCAACACGTCCAGCCGGCCAAAGCGGGCGGTGGTCTGCGCCACGATCGCAGCAGCATCCTGCGGGCTTAGCCGGGACAGATCCGCCGTAACGGCCAGCGCATTGTCGCCCATCAGTTTGGCCTGCGCCTGTGCGGCGTGGCCATCGCGGTCAAGCAAGACGACCTGCGCGCCTTCCTGATGCAGACGTCTGGCGCAAGCCAGCCCGATCCCTTGCGCGGCACCTGTGACCAATGCGACTTTACCTGCGTGCTGCATCGCGATCCCCCTCTTGCCACGCGATAATCATATGACCGACTAGTCGGTTGCAAGTTATTTCTGGTCCGACCCGCTGTCCGGCCCCTTCAATCTTGACAAATGATGATTCGCGTCTATTGCTAGACCGACCAGTCGGTTGTTATCTAAGACAGCCACGGAACCGGGAGGACCACCATGTTTTCGACGACTTTCCGCGCGCTTGTCGCCGGCGGCCTGACAGCGGCTGCCGTGTCGTTTGCCGCGCCTGTGCTGGCCGAACAGGTCAGCCCCGAATGGCAGAAAGTGATCGACGCCGCCAAGGCAGAAGGCGGCGTGACGATCTATTCTTCGCAGGGTCTCAAGCAACTGAACGATCTGGCCGGAAAGTTCACCGCCAAATATGGCATCCCGGTCGAGGTTGTGCGCGCCATCGACGCCGACCTGATTCCCAAGGTGACCGTGGAATTCGAAAGCGGCAAGGGCATCGCGGATGTGGTGGTCAATTCGGCCATCGGCACTGTGCGCGAACAGGAAGCCAAAGGATACTTCGTGTCGCCCGTCGGCCCGGCCTTTGACAACCCGGCGT
>JAUXPG010000008.1 GCA_030683915.1 Gemmobacter sp. | reverse complement strand
GCATCGGCGCTGACATCGGCGCTGACATCGGCGCTGACATCGGCGCTGACATCGGCGCTGACATCGGCGCTGACATCGGCGCTGACATCGGCGCTGACATCGGCGCTGACAGAGTTACGCGGGGCCGTCCTGCCGAAATCCTGAACCGTCTGAAGACACGGGACCGTGGACGCGGGGCGGCCTCGCAGATCGCCTCGGCATCGGCGGCATCGTTCTTTTGGCGCTTTACGAACGGCTTGACGTAGGCGGGCGGGATCAGCCGCACCTCATGGCCCAGCTTTTCGATCTCGCGGCCCCAGAAGTGGGCGCCGCCGCAGGCTTCCATCGCCACGACGCAGGACCGCAACTGCCCAAAGAAGGCCAGAACCTGATCTCGCCTCAGCTTCTTGAGCAGAACCGCCCGCCCCGAGGCGTCGGCGCCATGCGCCTGAAACACATTCTTCGCCAGGTCGAGCCCGACCGTAATAATCTCCGACATGACCGCTCCCCTCTGTGGATCCTTCCAGGCCCACCTTGGCACGTTGATGCCGTCGGGGGGGCGGTCACATCATCAGAGCCTCACCACCGCAGCGGCATTGTTATTCGCCGTCGGGCACCAGCATGTAACCCTCGCCGCGCACGGTGCGCAGGACGCGGGGTTTGGTGGGGTCGACTTCCAGTTTCTTGCGAAGGCGCGTGATGCGGATGTCGATCGAGCGATCAAAGGGATCCCAGCGCTGGTGATGCGCCAGTTCCAGCAACGTGTCCCGCGACAGCACCCGCTTGGCATGGGTGATGAAGGTATAAAGCAGATCAAACTCCATCGCGGTGAGCGGGACCTTGGCGCCGGTTTCGTCGAACATGGTCCTCTGTTCGAGGTCCACAACACAGCGCCCGACGCGGATGCGCGCGGGGGGGCGGCCGTGGGCATGCACCTGCGCCATGGTTCGCCGCAAGACCGCCTTGATGCGCGAGCGCAGCTCGGCTGGCTCGAAGGGTTTGGCCAGATAGTCGTCGGCGCCCATCTCGAGCCCCACCACCCGATCCAGCACGCTGCCCATTCCGGTCAACATCAGGACGGCGGCATGGCTTTCCGCGCGCAGCCAGCGCGTCAGAGACAGCCCATCCTCGCCGGGCATCTTCAGGTCGCAGATCACCAGATCGGGCCGCAGTTTTGGGACGAGACGTCGCAGTTCGGCACCGTCGCGGGCTGTGGTGACGGCATACCCTTCATCGGTCAGCAACTCCTCCAGCATGTCGCGCATCGGTTCTTCGTCGTCGCAAACAATGATGCGGGCCTTTTCGGTCATGTCGGGCTTCCTTTTGGCATCAGGAGCTGCAAGGCAACGTCCCGAACCTGCTGCGGATCAAAGGGTTTCTCGATGATCGGACGGTCGACCGTGGATCTGATGCTGTCCCAGTTGCGGTGCAGCACGTCCCCCGAGACAAAGACCAGATGGCTGGCCAGACGCGGGTTTTCGGCCCGCAGCTGCGCGTAGAAGGCAATCCCGTCCATTCCCGGCATGCTGACATCGCAAAACACTGCGTCAAAATCCTGTTCCGCGACCCGCTGCAAGGCTGAGCGGCCATCCGAAGCGATGACACAATCCAACCCCAGGGGCGTGAGGCAATCGGCTAGAATTGCCGCAATCTCGACCTCGTCATCCACGACCAGAATGCGCCCGGACAGGCTCGGGCCGGGGACGTCCATGGTGCCGTCGTCACCTTTTGCCACAGGTCCGGTATGGGCCGGCAGGACGACGCGGAAGGTGGCACCGCCGCCGGGTGTGTTTTCCAGATGCAAATGCCCGCCATGTGCTTCGGCCATGCTGCGGCAGACCGAAAGGCCAAGGCCCGTTCCTTGACCGACCGCCTTCGTTGTGAAGAACGGATCGAAGATCCGGCCTGCAATTGAATCGGGCACTCCGGGGCCATTGTCGGCGACCGCAATCTCCATCCATTGCCCGTCCGGGCTGAGAGCCGCACCTATCTCAAGGCTGCGATGCCCTTCGCGGGTGACGAGCGCCTGTTGCGCGTTCAGGATCAGGTTGATCAGGATCTGTACGATCTGGTCCTGATCAACCTCGATCTGGCGGTCGGTTGGCAGCCGCGCGACCTGCCATGTTATGCCGGAACTGCGCAGGGCATAGGTCGTCATCTCGAGCGCCGCATCGATCAGATCGTTGACCCGCACAGGTTCACGCCGCGGGCCGGTCTGGCGCGCCATGGCCAGAAAGGTCTTGACGATGCGGGCACAACGGTCTGCGGCCTCACGCAACTTCTGCAACGACGCCACATGCGGGGTATTGGCGAGCTTTTCTTGCAAGATTGCCGCACGCCCCAGCACCACAGCCAAGGGGTTGTTCAGCTCATGTGCAACCCCGGCCAGAAGCTGGCCTAGGGCCGCCAGCTTTTCGGACTGGTGCAGGCTTTCCTGCGCGCGCTGCAGCTGGTTTCGGGCAGTGTGCAATTCGGTGACATCGGTGGTCACCCCCCCGATGCGCACGATCCGGCCCTGGCTGTCCGTAACCGGGAACATCGTGTTCAGCACGATCACATCGCGGCCGTCGACCGTATAGTGATATTGTTGTGTCACAGGCTTGCCGGTGGTCAGCAGAAGTTCTTGGGCCTTGCGCGCGATCTCGATTTCCTCGCCCCGGTCATAGGCCGAGGCCAATTCGCCGATCATCTCCTGCGGTGACTTGCCATAGAAACTGGCCCCCCAGCGGTTCATCATGACGAACGATCCGTCGAGTTCGCGCAGATACAGCTCGGCCGGAATATTGTCGAAGATCGACGAGAGCATGATGCGCGCTTCTTCGAGCGCGTGTCGGGCGGTTTTGAGTTCGGTGATGTCCAGCAGCATCCCGCCCACATGGCTGATGGCGCCCTTGGCATCGCGGACGGGGAAAAAGGTCACGTGTCCAACGCGGGTTCCATCATGCGCGTGATAGGTGAACTCTTGCGTCACTGGCTTGCCGGTGCGCAGGACTTCGGCATCGGCGCGTCGCACGCCTTCGGTATTTTGCGGCTCGCGAAAACGCGACATGGGCTGGCCGAGCATTTCGGCCACGTCAAAGCCCAGAAACCGCGCGCCCCAGTCGTTCATCATTACCAGTCGGTCATCGGTATCGCGCAGATACAAGCCGGCAGGGATGCTGTCAAAAATCGCCTGCAGGCTGGCGCGGGCCTGATGCAGGGCGGCTGCCACAACCTTGTCGGTACTGATGTCGCGCAAGGTCGCCACAAACAGCGGGGTTTTGTCCATGTTCACTTCGGCGATGGACAGCTCCACAGGAAAAATGCGCCCGCTGGCGTGCAGGCCTTCCACTTCGACCCGCCGCCCGATCACCACCGGCTTCCCTCCACCCAGGTAGCGGGCCATGCCGTTGCGATGCGCGGTGCGGTGGTGGTGGGGCACGATGGTTTCGTCCATCGTCCGGCCAAGAATATCCGCGCGCGACCAGCCAAAGGTTCGCTCTGCGGCTTCGTTGAACTCGAGTATGCGCCCTTGGTCATCGGCAACGATGATGCAGTCCAGCGCCGAGGACAGCAACGCATCGGCCAGCAGCGCCCGGTTGATGGGTCGGGCCTGAAGTGTTTTCGGGGTCGGCGGGGTGCTTTGGGTCATATCCGGTCCCGGAAGGGTGATGCAGGCTTGCGCCCCAATGTTTCAATTGACCTCGGGTTTTGCCACAAGTTTGTTTCAGTTGTTTCAATCCCGCGCCGCGACAGAAATAAGACGGCACCCTCGCGGGTGCCGTCTGCGGTTTGCCAGGGCGGTGTGGTCAGAGGTAGAACTCAGAGGCCGAAAGTTCATTGACCCCGACCACGAGGATGCGAAAATCCGCCACCCCGTCGCCGTTCACATCGCCTTCTACTACGGCACCCAGCAGCGTTGAACGGGTCCACACATCGCCGGGGCTGGAAAAGAACGGGCGCGCCGCTGAGAAGTAAAACCGCTGGTTGCCATCGATCGTGGTGTCGGCGTCAATTGGCGACAGGTCGATCCGGTCTTCACCGCGGGTGAAATCCATGATGCGGTCGAAGCCGGACGTCTGCGAATCCGCCGTAGTGAAGAATTGGAACACGTCCGCCCCGGCGCCACCATACAGCAGGTCCGTGCCCCCATCGCCACGGATCGTATCATTGCCGTCGCCGCCGCGGATTTCGTCATTGCCAGCGCCCCCGGCCAGGTAGTCATTTCCGGCATCGCCCGAAACCGTGTCGTTGCCATTGCCGCCATAAGCCAAGTCGTTGCCATTGCCGCCCTGCAAAGCATCGTTGCCGTCTTCGCCATAAAGCCAATCTATGCCTTCGCCGCCAAGCACGACATCATCGCCGATGCCGCCAAACAGCCGGTCAGACCCAAAGCCGCCGTCCACCGTATCGTTCCCGGTGCCGCCATAGAGCGAGTCGTCGCCGAACATGCCCAACAGCAGGTCATTGCCAGCCCCGCCATCCAGCCGGTTCGCCCAGTTGTTTCCGGTCATGCCGTTGTCGAGGTCATTGCCGGTTCCGTTGGCAGCTCCGGCAAACAGGATGCGCAGGTTTTCGACATTGGCGACAAGGGTGGTCGTGGCCAGCAGACTTTCGACCGTATCGATGCCGCCATCGATCGCTTCGATGATTTGGTCGCCCGCATCTTCAAGGACATAAGTATCGTTCCC
>JAUXPG010000414.1 GCA_030683915.1 Gemmobacter sp. | reverse complement strand
GCATCGGCGGCAGCGGCAGCACCGTCAGCCTTGCAGCCGTGGCCGGGGCAGGGCCGCCGGCGCAGGCGGTGTCGCTGCCGGGGGCCGATCCGTTGCGGCGCTTGTGCGAAACGGCCCATGTCGCCACGCGGCGGCATCTTGACCGCCCCGCCGGGCAATCCGCCACTGCATTGACCAGCCTGTTTTCGATGGCCGGTGACTGTGTGGCGACCCGTCTTGTGGCGCGGGCACAGCGCTGGCACGTGGCCCGGATGCTGGAGGGCACCGCCTACGCCCATCTGCCCGTGCTGTCCGCCGCCGCACCGGCGCGGGTCGGGGGCCGGGGCGGGCCGGGAAACTTCACCGACCTTCCCGCGGGTCCGCTGCGCGAACGTGATCTGGCCGCGCTTTGCCCGTTTCCCAATGCCATCCGGGCCTTGCGCCTGACCGGGGCGGATCTCGCGCGCTGGCTGGAGCTGAGCGCCGGGGCCTTTCGCCAGATCGCCCCCGGCAGCCACGACGCCCCGCTTTTGAACCCGGACTGGCCCGCCTACAACTTCGACCTGATCGAAGGCTTGACCTACGAAATCGACCTCAGCCGCCCGGCGCTGGCGGGCGAGGGGCGCATCCGCAACCTGCGCCATCAGGGCCAGCCTCTCGCGCCAGAGGCCGAATTCATTTTGGCCACCACCAGTTACCGCGCCTCTGGCGGCGGCGGGTTTCCCGGCTGCGGCGACCCGGCGCGCATCACGCTGACCGCACCGACCCTTGTGCGCAGCATCGTCGGGGCCTTTCTGTCGCTGGAAGGGCCCTACCTTGCACCTGCCGACCCGATCTGGCGGTTCAGCGCGATGCCCGGCACTTCGGTCGTGCTGGAAACCGGCACTGCGGCGCTTGCCCATCTGCCGCGCGCCGGCGTGGAACCGATTGGCCGGTGCGACAGCGGATTTCTGCGGTTGCGACTGACGCTCTGACCCTTGCAATGGGCGGCGACCCGGCGTATCTGCACGCTCGAGAGGTTGGCGCGGGCAGACGCCTCGCCAACCCGGTCAGGTCCGGAAGGAAGCAGCCGCAACGAGTCCCGTCTGGGTCGCTGTCCAGCCTCTCACCCTCCCCGCCTCCAGCGCTTTGATAATATGCGTAACCGTTGGTTCCCAAGGGCGTTGCCAAAATCCATGCCCGACCTGGCGAAGAACGTGTTCGAGGCGCATGGCGCGGATGCGTCTGGTCGGGTGGTGCTGCGCAAGAAAGACGATTGCTTCTTCGGGCAGTTGCGGCCCTAACGGTCTGCGACTGACCCAACCGGGCAAAGGCGGCCAGTCAGCCGCCAGCTACACGGGGAGCGCCGCTGACAGCGCGCCGCCTGCCGCCCCAAACTGACCCACCGCCCAAGGGTTTGCGGCCCTTTACTCAGCCTCACGAAGCCGCCATGATGGCCCGAGCTACCAGGGGGTGGTCCATGCGTTTGAAGTATTTTCCGGTCGCGATTGTCGCGTCCTTTGTCTTTGTGTCTGTCGGCCATGCGCAGGGGCGTGCCCCGGCTGAATTGCCGCCCGCAGGCTATGCCGGCCAGCAATATGTCGATAGCAAGGGGTGCCTGTTCATCCGCGCCGGTTTCGGCGGTCAGGTGAACTGGGTCGCGCGGATTGACCGGGCGCGCAACCCCATCTGCGGCCAGACGCCCAGTACCGCCGTGATGGCGGCGGCCAAGCGCGATCTGGCTGTCCCGGTGGCCGAGGCGCCGCAACCGCGTATCGCCGCCGCTGCTCCGGTCGCTGTCGCGACCGCACCGCGTCCGGCGGCCCCGCGCGGCACGGTCCCGACCGCAAGCTATGCCCCGCCGCCAGTGACCTATGGTGCGCCGACGCCGCTTCAGCCAGTTGCGGCGCCGCCGCGGGCAGCCGCGCAGATGGCCGCGCCGCGCATCGCTTTGTCGCCCGCGCCCGAACCGACGGTGATGACGGCGCCGCAGGCCGCCGTTGCGCCGGTGCAGGGGGCGACGGTGGGCATCGCCGTCAGCCGCACCGCCGGATGCCCCGATCACGCCCCGGTGGGCCAGGTCTACCCCTTGCATCGCGGCGGCAGCCTGCTGGTCTGCGCCAGCGGCCCGCACCGCCTGACCGGCCTGCGCCCCGGCGATATCGAACGGCTGGCAGAAGCCCGCGCCACCGCCCACGCGACGCCAGTGCAAAGGTCGCAACCCGATCTGATGGCGCCGCCGCCGGGCTACAAGCCCGCATGGCGCGATGACCGGCTGAACCCGCAGCGCGCGCAGGGAACTGCGCAAGGGCACCAGCAGATGTTGCAAGTCTGGACGGACAAACCGCCGCAACAGTTGCGTCACCCCGCCTATGCCCAGCCGCGCAAGGGCGCTGCCAGTTCCAAGGCGCTGCCGGTGGCCCGGCAGGAAGGCGCGCGTTTTGTGCAGGTGGGCAGCTTTGGTGTGCCGGAAAATGCGGCCCGTGCGGTCGCGCGGCTGCAGTCGCTTGGCATGCCGGTGCAGGTGAGCCGCGCGCAGATCAAGGGCAAGCCGGTGCAGGTGGTGCGCGCGGGCCCCTTCGGCACCGAAGGGCAGGCGGCATCGGCCTTGCAGGCCGCGCGCGGGGCTGGGTTTGGCGACGCGATCCTGCGCCGCTGACCGCAGGTCGGCTTAGCGGCTGCAAATCGCCTGCAGCGCCAGCCAGTCCGCATCGGGCATCAACGAACTGGCCTTGCCGGGTGGCAATGGATCACCTTCGACCAAGGCCAGCGTCTCGCGCCCTGTCGGGTCCTGCGCCAAGGCGTAGGGGGTCGAGGGCACGCCTGCCACTGCCATCCGCTCCAACAGGCGCTCGGCATCCAGCGTGCCGGGTGCGGCCCCGCGCAGCCGCGCCTGCGCCTGCGGGGCCAAGGCATCGGCAGGCAACGTCCCGGTGGCGAGCAGGCCAAAGGTGGCGCGGGTGCCGGCATCGCGCAGCACCGCCTGCAACGGATCGTTCAGGTCCGCCCGCATCCGTTCGGCAATCAGCAGACCGGCCAGCACCTCGGGGCCTTCGTGGTTTTCGACGACGCGCCTATCCACAAGGATCGTGCGGCCCGGAACCTGCACCGCCGCACCGGGGCGCAAGCCATCGCGCAGCACGACAATCCGGGTGCCATCGCCTTCGAACAACCGCTGCGCCAGACGGTTCAGCACGGCGGCCCCATCGGGGGCGGTGCAAGGCGCTCCGGTATACCGCTCCATCGCCGCCAGCAGGTCGCGCCCGATGTCCTGCCGTTTGACAAAGGGCACAACCCGCGCCGCATGATCCACCAAGGCCCCCGGCAGCCAGAACACCCCCAGCGCCAACAGCGCAGCACCCGTCGCCGCCACGACGGCAAGCCGCAGGCGCCCGCGCTTGGGTCGCCGCCGGGCCATTGCGGCGCGCACGGTTTCGATGGCCTCGATCATGGCAGGATCGTCGAGTTCAAGGGTCTCGGCGCCCGCATCGTCACCGGGGGCGAACACCGCGGGGTTTTGCCCCGGATTGCGCCGCTGCACCGCCGCCAGCGACCAATGGCTGAGCGCGCCTTGGTCGCTCAAGCTCGACAGCACCAGTGTCGCTTCGCCAAAAGCAACCGCAACCTCGCGCAACTGCGCGTCCGGCAAGGGGCGCCACAGGCCGGTGGCCTCCAGTCTCGCGTATTTCTTCAGCGCGGTCATGCTGCCCCGACCTTGTCCGGCAAGGCCCTGCCCCTTGTTTTGCGGGCAGTCTAGCGCACCGGGGCCGCTTTCACAACGCGGCTCAACCGAGCGCGTATCCGGCACCGCGCACAGTGCGGATGGGGTCAGCGCCGCCCTGCGCCATCAGCGCCTTGCGCAGCCGCCCGACATGCACATCCACCGTGCGGGTATCGACATAGATGTCGCGGCCCCAGACCCGGTCCAGCAATTGTTCGCGGCTCAGCACGCGGCCCGGCTTTTCCATGAAGGTCGTCAACAGGCGGAATTCCGTGGGGCCGAGCGCCACCGGCCTGTCGCCGCGCCAGACCCGGTGTTCGGCAGCGTCGAGCAGAATGTCCTGCCAGACCAGCCGTTCGCCCGCCGCGGCCGGACGAACCCGGCGCAACTGCGTGCGCAGCCGCGCCATCAGTTCGGCCACCGAATAGGGTTTGACGACGTAATCGTCCGCCCCGGTTTCCAGCCCGCGCACGCGGTCCAGTTCTTCGGACCGCGCCGACAGCATGATGACGGGAATGCCGCGCGTTTCGGGACGTGCCTTGATCTGGCGGCACACCTCGATTCCGCTGACGTTGGGCAGCATCCAGTCCAGCAAGATCAGGTCGGGACTTTCCTCGCGCACCATCAGGAGCGCCTCGTCGCCGCTGGTCGCGGTGGCAACGGCAAAGCCTTCGGCTTCAAGGTTGTAGGTCAGCACCTCGCGCTGGGCGCTTTCGTCTTCAACCAGCAGGACGACAGGGGGGCGTTGCGCGAGCATGGCGTTGATCCCGTCAGTCGGTCGCAGAGGTGACAAAGGCGGTGCTGTCACCTTTGGGGCGCGGATCACCGGGCAATTCGCCGGTGACCAGATAGACCACCTGTTCGGCGATGCCGGTCGCGTGGTCGCCCATGCGTTCCATGTTCTTGGCGATGAAATGCAGATGCATACAGGTGGTGATGCTGCGCGGGTCTTCCAGCATGTGGGTCAGAAGGATGCGGAACAGCGAATTGTAAATCTGGTCCACGTCCTTGTCGCGGTTGCGCACATCGGCGGCCAGCGCCACATCGCGGCGGATATAGGCATCCAGCGCGTCCTTGAGCATCTGTTCGACCAGCCGCGCCATGCGCCGCACGGTGCCTGAGGTATCGCCGATGGCCGGGCTCTGCGCCAGCACGGTGGACCGCTTCGCGACGTTCTTGGCATAGTCCCCCATACGCTCCAGCGACCCCGCGATCTTGAGCACCGTCAGGGCCGTGCGCAGGTCCCCTGCGATCGGCCCGCGCAGCGCGATCAACCGGGCGGTTTCGTGGGTCACCTGCGCCTCCAGCGCGTCGACGGCCCGGTCGCCGGCGACGATGCGGCGGGCAAGGTCTTCGTCGCGGTCCTCCAGCGCGCGGGCACAATCCAGCGTTGCCGCCTCCACCAGCCCGCCCATCTTCATGATCTGGGCCTGAACGGCCTCGAGTTCGCGGTCAAAGACCGAAGAAATGTGTTGCGTATGGCTCATGTCAGGCCCCTCCCCGGTCAGCCGATGCGGCCTGTGATGTAGGATTCGGTGCGCGGATCGCGCGGGTTGGTAAAGATGTTGCCGGTTTCACCATACTCGACAAGGTGGCCAAGGTGAAAGAACGCGGTGCGCTGGCTGACCCGCGCCGCCTGTTGCATCGAATGGGTCACGATAACGACCGAAAACTGGCTGCGCAGATCATCGATCAGTTCTTCGACCTGCGCGGTGGCAATGGGGTCCAGCGCCGAGCACGGCTCGTCCATCAACAGAACCTCGGGGCTGGTCGCCACGGCGCGGGCGATGCACAGGCGCTGTTGCTGGCCCCCCGACAGGCTGGTGCCGGAGTCCTGCAGGCGGTCCTTGACCTCGTTCCACAGCGCGGCCTTGCGCAGGCTGGTTTCAACAACCGCGTCCATCTCGGCCTTGTTGCGGGTCAGGCCGTGGATTTTGGGGCCGTAAGCCACATTGTCATAGATCGACTTGGGAAAGGGGTTGGGCTTTTGAAACACCATTCCGACCTTGGCGCGCAGTTGCACCGGGTCCACCCGACGGTCATAGATATCGACCCCGTCGATGCGGATATCGCCCTTGACCCGCGCCGTGGCCACGGTGTCATTCATCCGGTTCAGGCACCGCAAAAAGGTGGATTTGCCGCAACCCGATGGCCCGATGAAGGCGGTCACCGTCTTGTCAAGGATGTCAACATCGACATCCTTCAACGCGTGCTTGTCGCCGTAGTGCACCTGAACGCCCCGGGCGGTGATCTTGTTGGCGTGGTTTTCCACGGTTCTCTCCACGATACGCAGGTCGGTCATGTTCGGGTGTCCTTACCAGCGGCGCTCGAAGCGGTTGCGCAGATAGATCGCCAGCGCATTCATCATCACCAGAAAGCCCAGCAGGACGAGGATGGCTGCCGATGTGCGGCTCACGAAGCCGCGTTCGGGGCTGTCGGCCCAGATGAAGATCTGGGTCGGCAAGGCGGTCGAAGGATCAAAGGGGGTGCCGGGCGCCGCCGTCACAAACGCGTTCATCCCGATCAGCAGCAGCGGCGCGGTTTCGCCCAGCGCCTGCGCCAGACCGATGATGGTGCCCGTCAGGATGCCGGGCATCGCCAGCGGCAGGACATGGTGAAACACCACCTGTTGCCGGCTGGCGCCGACGCCCAGCGCGGCTTCGCGGATGCTGGGCGGCACGGCCTTCAGCGCGGCACGGGTCGCGATGATGATGGTGGGCAGGGTCATCAGCGCCAGCGTCAGCCCGCCGACAAAGGGAATGGACCGGCCCATGCCAAACCAACCCAAGAACACCGCAAGAGCCAGCAGACCGAATACCACCGACGGGACAGCCGCCAGATTGTTGATGTTCACCTCGATGAAATCCGACACGCGGTTCTTGGGCGCGAACTCCTCCAGATAGATTGCCGCGCCTATGCCGATCGGAAACGCCAGCAGGAAACAGGTCAGCAGCGCATAGAACGACCCCCACAGCGCGCCTTTCAACCCGGCCTGTTCGGGAAACCGCGAATCCGCGTTGCCCAGCAGCGCCCAGTTGAACGGGCTTGAGACAAGCCCCTTTGCCACCAGCGCATCAAACGCCGCGATCTCGTCATTCTTCAGGCGCCGGTTCTGTTCGGGCGTGGTCCGGTCGATCAGCCCTTTCCACAACTGGTCATAAGGGTCGGACACCGGTACGCGCAGGGTGGCGGTCCTGCCCAGAAGCGACGGGTCGGCAACGATCCGGTCACGCACGGCGAACTGCGCGCCGTTCGACAGGATGGCCGCGACGCGCCGTCCGTCGGTCGCGCCGGGCACAAGCTCCAGCATGGTGGCTTCCAGAAGCCCGCGATAGTTGGACCGCGCAAGGTTGCCGGGGGTGATGAACTCCTGCGCATAGGTTACCTCGATCGTGACATGCGTCTGGCGAAACGCCTGCCACCCGGTCGACACCAGCGACCACAACAGCAACCCGAGCATTGCAAAGGCAACCGCAATGGCGGACAGGCCCACCAGCTTGAGCCGGGTTTCCGCCGCCTTGCGCTTGCGCACGCGCAGGCCGGCCTGGTCCGAGGTCCAGTCCACGGGCCGGGCGCCCGATTGCAGGGAAAGGTCGGTCATGGTCTGGTCCTCAATCATAGACTTCGCGGTATTTCCGCACGATGCCCAGCGCCAACACGTTGATGCCCAGCGTGACAACGAACAGCATGAACCCCAGCGCAAAGGCCGCCAGCGTCTTGGGGCTGTCAAAGGAGGTGTCGCCGATCAGCAGGGTGACGATCTGCACGGTGACGGTCGTCACGCTGTCCAGCGGGTTGACCGTCATCTTGGCGATCAGCCCGGCGGCCATCACCACGATCATCGTCTCTCCGATGGCCCGGCTGACGGCCAGCAACACGCCGCCGACGATGCCGGGAATGGCCGCCGGGAACAGCACGTTCATCACGGTCTCTGCCCGCGTCGCCCCCAGTGCCAATGCGCCATCGCGCAAGGTGCGGGGCACCGCCGACAGCGCGTCATCGGCAAAGGACGAGATGAAGGGGATCAGCATCACCCCCATCACCAATCCCGCCGCCATCGCGGTGTTGGGGGCTATGGGCAGGCCAGTCATTTCGCCAAAGCTGCGCAGGGCTGGGGCGATGGTCAGCACGGCGAAAAACCCATAGACCACCGTGGGGACACCGGCCAGAATTTCCAGCACCGGCTTGGCGATGCGTCGGAAACCGGGGCTTGCGAATTCGTTGAGGTAGATGGCCGACAACAGCCCGACCGGCACCGCAAACACCAGCGCCACCACCGTGATGACAAGGGTTCCCAGAAACACCGGCAACCATCCAAAGGCGCCGGTTGCGGCGATCTGGTCGGCGCGGATGGGCATCTGCGGTTCCCACGTCGTGCCGAACAGGAACTCGTGCCACGGCACCATCTGGAAAAACCGCATGGTTTCAAACACCAGCGAGGCTATGATGCCGATGGTGGTGAAAATCGCCACGGTCGAGCAAAAGATCATCAGACCCTTGATGATGCCTTCCGTGCCTTGACGCGCGCGGAAGTCCGGGGCGACCGTTCGGCGCGCGATGACCAGCAGCACCAGCGCCAGCGCGGCGGTCAGCCCGACCATCAGGTTCGCCGACAGTGCCCGCAATCCGGTCAGATGGTCGGCTGCCGCCAGCTTCCACAGCTCGGGCGTGCCAAAGATTCTCCCGCCCGCGATGGACTTGATCTCGGCAAGGATCAGTTGCACCGCGCCGGTCTCAAGCCCGTCAAGCGTGCCGGGGGGAAGGGCAGCCATCGTCATCCGGTCAATCACCGGCGCCTGGAACACCAGCCACAGCACGACGAACAGGAAGGTCGGCACCAGCACGAGCAGGGCTGCAAACCCGCCGTGAAAGCTGCCCAGCGAATGCAGCCGCGCGCCGCCCGCCCGCAGGCTGCGCGCGGCAGACAGATTCAGGACATAGCCAAGGCAGGCCGCCGAGAACAGAAGGACGAAAGCGATCACGGTCATGGGCTATCCTGCCGGAAGGAAAGGATGCACCGCCCCGCAGGCCGGGGCGGTGCAAGGGGCGTCACTTTGCAGGCGCGGTCATCGGGGTGCCCGCGGTCACCGCCGTCTGGTAGTCCTTCATCTGAGCGTCGGGCAGTGGGGTCATGCCGCGTTCGGCCAGATAGCCGCCAAGCGCCAGTGCGGCGTCGGACATGTATTCCTCGATGAATTCCTGCAGGTTCGGGATCACGCCGCGGTGGGCGTTCTTGACGTAGAAGAACAGCGGGCGCGACACCGGATAGTCATAGGCGGCGATGGTTTCGAACGTCGGTTCGACGCCGCCGAACTTGACGCCTTTCAGCTTGTCGTTGTTTTCGTAAAGGAACGAATAGCCGAAGATGCCAAAGGCATCGGGGTTCGCGCTCAGTTGCTGCACGATCAGGTTGTCGTTTTCAC
>JAUXPG010000366.1 GCA_030683915.1 Gemmobacter sp. | reverse complement strand
GCAATCGGGCGGTGACGCGGGGCGTGCGATGGCGCTTTGGGGCGCTGCGGCCAACCTGACCTCGGCCGCCTCGGACTGGGAGGAATACGCCCGCGCCCTGCTGGGGCTGGCAGCGCAGGGCGGTGATGCCGCCCCCGCCTTGCGCGACCGCGCGACGCAAGCCGCCATCAATGCCTATCTGCGCGCCGGGTCGGCGGCGCAGCGCCACACCATCCTGACCGTGATGGCCGACGCGCTCGAGGCCAGCGAACGCGGGCGGCTGGCCGTGGGCGCGCTGCGCCGCGCGCAGGCGGTCCAGTTCCGCGACGACACCGCCCGCGCGCTGGATCGCGTGGCCGCACTTTACGGCCTCAAGATCGAAGATCATGTCGTGCAGTCCGATCTGGCCAGCCCCCGGCTTTGCGCCAGTTTCTCCGAAGATCTGGTGGAAAAGGGGCTCGATTATACGCCCTTCGTGCAGCTTCCCGAACCTGGCCTGACGGTGGAACCGGGCGGCTGGCGGCAGTTGTGCGTGGCGGGCCTGAAGCACGGCCAGCGCGTAACCCTGACCTTCCGCGAAGGGCTGCCTGCGGCGGATGGCCAGACGCTGGCGAAATCGGTCGACATCACGGCCTATGTGCGTGACCGCAAGCCGCAGGCGCGCTTTGCCGGTGGCGGATTTGTCCTGCCCCGGTCGGGTGCCGCCGCGCTGCCGGTGCAGACGGTCAACACCGACCGGCTGGACCTTGAACTTTACCGCATTTCCGATCGCAGCCTGATCCGCACCCTTCAGGCCGACTGGTTCGGCCGTCCGATGGACAGCTGGGATGCCACCCGCTTTTCCGCCGACACCGGCGAACGCATCTGGCAGGGCACCGCCGAGGTGCCGGTGGACATCAACCGCGATCTGACCACGCGCCTGCCGCTTGACGCGGCGCTCCAAGGGCAACCGGCAGGGATCTATGCGCTGAAAGCGACGGTGCCGGGGGTGGATGAATGGGATACCCCGGCGGCGTGGCAATGGTTCGTGGTCTCCGACCTTGGGCTGACCACGTTGTCGGGGGTGGACGGGCTGACCGTGGTCGCCCGCTCGTTGGCCGATGGGGGGGCCAAGCCGGGGGTTGCGGTGCAACTTCTGGCGCGGTCCAACCGCGTGCTGGGCACCGCCACCACCGATGCCGAAGGGGTGGCGCGGTTTGATGCCGGGCTGATGCGCGGCACCGGGGCGGCGCAGCCCGCGCTCGTCACCGTAGCCGATGGTGACACCGACATCGCGTTCCTTTCGTTGTCGGACCCGGAATTCGACCTGTCGGACCGCGGGGTCGAAGGGCGCGAGGCATCGCCGCCGATCGACGTGTTCCTTGCCACCGACCGGGGCGCCTACCGCGCGGGCGAAACCATCCACGCCACCGCGCTGGCGCGCAACGGCGACGGCCGCGCGCTGCCCGGCCTGCCGCTGACCGCGCGGTTGCGCCGCCCGGACGGCGTGGAATATTCCCGCCAGCGCATTTCGGATGTGGCGGGCGGCTTTGCCTTTGCCATGCCTGTGGCGGGCAATGCCCCGCGTGGCGCGTGGAAGCTTGAGGTGCTGGCCGACCCCGACGCCGCGCCCCTTGCCGTCACCAGCGTGGTGGTCGAGGATTTTCTGCCCGAACGCATCGACTTTGCCCTGTCCGCGCCTGACGTGGTGACCCTTGGCACCGGCGCCACGATTGATCTTTCGGCGCGCTATCTGTTCGGCGCCCCCGGTGCCGGGCTGGTGGCCGAAGGCGAGGCGATCTTGCGCGCCGCGGCGGGCCTGCCCGGCCTTCCGGGGTATCGCTTTGGCCTCGCGGATGCGCCGTTCTCGGCCCAGATGTTCCCCTTTGCCGAAGGTGCCACCACCGATGACGCGGGCACCGCCCGTCTGACCACCGCCTTGCCCGACCTGCCCAACCCCGGCCGCCCGCTGGAGGCCGTGCTGCGGGTGCGGCTGGTCGAAGGGTCGGGCCGCCCGGTGGAACGCACGCTGACCGTTCCGGTCGCGCCGGTCGCCACGTTGATCGGGGTCAAACCGCTGTTCGACGGCGTGGTGCCCGAACGCGGTGACGCCCGGTTTGACGTGGTGGCGGTGGGGGCCGAAGGTGTGGCCGCGTCGTGGCGGCTTGACCGGCTGGAAACCCGCTATCAGTGGTATCAGCTTGAAGGCTCGTGGAACTGGGAACCCATGACCACCCGCACGCGTGTGGCCGAAGGCGCGCTGACGCTGGGCGCGCAGGCTGTGGCGCTGACCGCGCCGGTGGAATGGGGCGAATATGAACTGCCGGTCACCGGCGCCGGTGCCGCCACCGCCCCCCGCTTTGCCGCAGGGTGGTTCGCCGCCGCCGACACCACCCGCACGCCCGACACGCTTGAACTGTCGCTGGACAAAACCGCCTATGCGCCCGGCGATACCGCGCGCCTCCGCGTCGTCCCCCGCGCGGCCGGCGTGGCGCTGGTGTCGGTGCTGTCGAACCGCGTGGTGTCCATGCGCGCCGTGCAGGTGTCGGAGGGCGAAAACCTGATTGACCTGCCCGTGACCGATGACTGGGGCGCCGGTGTCTATGTCACCGCCTCGGTCCTGCGCCCGATGGACGTGGCCGCGGGCCGCCTGCCTGCCCGTGCGCTTGGCCTGGCCCATGCCGCCATCGCCCCCGGCGACCGCCAATTGTCCGCGACGGTCGAGGTGGCGACCGCCTCGGCCCCCCGCGCCCCGCTGGACATTGCCGTGCGCGTGGAAGGGGTGAAGCCGGGCGAAACCGCCCATGTCACGCTGGCGGCGGTGGATGTCGGCATCCTGAACCTGACCGGCCACACCGCGCCCGACCCTTCGGCGCATTACTTTGGCCAGCGCAAGCTGGGTGTGGGCATCCGCGACCTCTATGGACGCCTGATCGACGGGTTGAACGGGGTCGAAGGCATTGTCCGCTCGGGCGGCGACGCGTCTGGCCCGCGTTTTCAGGCCGACCCGCCGACCGAGGATCTGGTGGCATGGTTCGAAGGCCCGATTCCCGTGGGTGCCGATGGCTATGCCCGCGCATCGTTCGACCTGCCGTCCTTCAACGGCACCGTGCGGGTGATGGCGGTGGTGTGGTCCGACAGCGGCGTGGGGCAGGCGCAGGCCGATGTGCTGGTGCGCGACCCGGTCGTGGTGAGTGCCAGCCTGCCCCGATTCCTGCAACCGGGCGATTCCAGCCGCCTGTTGCTGGAAATCGTCCATGCCACCGGGCCTGCGGGCCGCATGGGCCTTGATGTCACCGCGACCGGCGCCACGCTCGGGGCCGTCCCTTCGGGGGTGGACCTGGCGGTCGGCGGCAAACAGGTGCTGGCCATCCCGGTCAGCGCGGGCACCGAAGGGCTGGCGCAACTGACCGTTCGGCTGACCACGCCCGATGGCCGGGTGCTGGCCAAGCCGCTGAACCTGCCGGTGCGTGCAAACGATCCGCCGGTCCAGCGCCTGACGCGGCTGGACCTTGCCCCCGGCCAGACCTTTGCCGCTGACGCCAGCCTGCTGGCGGGCCTGCGCCCCGGCGCCCATGCGCTGATTTCGGCGGGGGGGCTGGGGCGGTTCGACGCGCCCGGCCTGCTGGCGGCGCTGGATGCCTATCCTTACGGCTGCACCGAGCAGATCACCTCGCGCGCGCTGCCGCTGCTGGCCTTCGGCCCGGTGGCCGAGGCGATGGGCCTTGCCGACTCCACCACCGTTGAGGACCGCATCGGACAGGCGGTTGCCGGGGTGCTGCTGAACCAGACCACCGAAGGCGGTTTTGGCCTGTGGTCGGCCCGGTCGGGCAGCGAGATGTGGCTGGATGCCTATGTGACCGACTTTCTGTCGCGGGCCCGGGCGCAAGGGCATGACGTGCCCGACCGTGCCTTCCGCGCGGCGCTGGACAACCTGCGCAACCGGGTGAACTATTATGGCGACTTTGAAACCGGCGGCACCGATCTGGCCTATGCCCTGATGGTGCTGGCGCGCGAAGGCGCCGCGGCCATCGGGGACCTGCGGTACTACGCCGACGTGAAGGCGGGGGCCTTTGCCAGCCCGCTTGCGCTGGCGCAACTGGGCGCCGCGCTGGCCAGCTATGGCGACCAGCCGCGCGCCGATGCGCTGTTTGCCCGCGCCGCCACGCTGTCCGCGAACCGCCCGACGGCCGAGGCTGACCAGATGTGGCGTGCCGACTTCGGCACCAACCTGCGCGATGCGGCGGGGGTGCTCGCGCTCGCACTCGAATCGGGCAGCACCGCCGTGGACCGCGAGGCATTCGCCGCGCGGTTGGCCGCCTCGGCAGGGCAACGCGCGCTCAGCACGCAGGAACAGGCGTGGATCTTGATGGCCGCGCGCGGTCTGGTGGGCACGGGGGCCGAAGGGCTGGAACTTGACGGGGGGCCCGTCACCGGCCCGCTGGTGCGCCGGTTCGACGGCGCGCCGCTGACCATCCGCAACGCGGGCACCGCGCCCGCGACGCTCACGGTCGCCGCCTTTGGGCAGCCCGAAGGCCGCGAACCCGCAGGCGGGGCAGGCTATGACATCCAGCGCAGCTATTACACGCTGGACGGGGCCAAGGCCGACCCGGCCACGCTGCGCACCGGCACCCGGCTGGTTGCCGTGCTCGACGTCACCCCGACCGGGACCGGCGAAGCGCGGCTGATGGTGTCAGACCCGCTGCCCGCGGGCTGGGAAATCGACAACCCCAACCTGCTGCAAGGCGGGCAGGTGGCGGCGCTTGACTGGCTGGACCCGGAAGGCAATGTGACCCACGCCGAATTCCGCGCCGACCGCTTTCTTGCGGCGCTGGACCGGCAGGATGATACGCCGTTCCGGTTGGCCTATATCCTGCGGGCGGTGTCTCCGGGCACGTTCCATCATCCGGCGGCCACGGTGGAGGACATGTATCGCCCCACCTTCCGCGGCTGGACGGATGCGGGCCGGGTGACCGTGACGGAATGACGGCGGCCCGCGCGGCCTTTGCGCTGGCGGCGGGGCTGTGGCTGGCCGCCGCCGCGCGTGATCGGCTGGACAGCTGGGTTGCTGCAACGGATTTGCCCGTGCTTGCGGTGGCGACCGGCCCCGAGGTGCTGGCCCGCGATGGCCGCGCGCTGCGGGTCTGGACGGTGGCCGATGGCCGCTGGCGGCTGGCCACCGATGCGGGGCGCGTCGATCCGCTGTATCTGTCGATGCTGGTGGCTTATGAGGACCGCCGCTTTGCCAGCCATCCGGGCGTGGACTGGCGCGCGCTGCTGCGGGCGGGTTGGCAGGCGGCCACCACCGGGCGGGTGGTGTCGGGCGGGTCCACCCTGACCATGCAGGTCGCGCGGCTGCTCGAGGACAGTGGCACCGGCCAGTGGCGCGGCAAGCTGCGGCAGGTCCGGCTGGCGCTGGCGCTGGAACGGCGGATGTCCAAGGCGGAAATCCTGTCGCTGTATCTGCATCTGGCGCCGTTTGGCGGCAATGTCGAAGGGGTGCGCGCGGCGGCGCTGGCGTGGTTCGGGCGGGAACCTGCGCGGCTGACCCCGGCGCAGGCGGCGCTGCTGGTAGCCTTGCCGCAGTCGCCCACGCTGCGCCGCCCGGACCGCAACCCGGCGGCGGCGGTGGCGGGGCGCGACCGGGTGTTGGCCCGCGCGTTGGCCGCCGGGCTGATCGACCGCGACACCCATGACGCCGCGCGGGCCGAGCCCTTGCCCGCCACCCGCGCGGCCTTTCCGCGCCTTGCCCCGCATCTGGCCGACCGGCTGCGTGCCGCCCATCCGGGGCAGGGCCGGGTTGAAACGACGCTGGACGCCGACTTGCAGGCACGGCTGGAGGCTTTGGCCGCCGAGGCGGTGGCGCGGCAGGGCGACCGGCTGCAGGTCGCGCTGATCGTGGCGGACCATCTGTCGGGCGATATCCTTGGGCTGGTCGGGTCGGCCGCCTATGACAACGACGCCCGGCAGGGGTTCGTGGACATGACACAGGCGGTGCGGTCGCCGGGGTCGACGTTGAAGCCGCTGGTCTATGCGCTGGCGTTCGATCAGGGGCTGGCGCATCCTGAAACGTTGATCGAAGACCGCCCCACCGCCTTTGGGCGCTATGCCCCGCAGAACTTTGACCGTCAGTTCCGCGGCACGGTTCGGGTGAAGGATGCGCTGCGGCTGTCGCTGAACATTCCTGTGGTCGCGCTGGCCGAGTCCTTGGGGCCGGAGCGGTTGATGCAGGGGTTGCGGCGGGCGGGCGCGCGGGCGGTATTGCCGGGCAATGGCGTGCCGGGGTTGGCGGTGGCGCTGGGCGGTGTCGGGGTGAACCTTGAACATCTTGCCGGGGTTTACGCCGCACTGGCGCGGGGGGGCGTGGCGCGGCCCTTGTCGGCGCTGGCCGGCGAGCGGGCCGAGGGCGCGCGGCTGGTGTCGCAGGTGGCGGCCTGGCAGGTGGGGCATGTGCTGGCCGGGTTGCCGCCGCCCGATGGTGGCGCGGCGGGGCGGGTGGCGTGGAAAACCGGCACCAGCTATGGCCACCGCGATGCATGGGCGCTGGGGTGGGACGGGCGGCATGTGGTGGGCGTGTGGATGGGCCGCGCGGATGGCACGCCGGTGCCGGGCGCCTTTGGCGGCGATCTGGCGGCGCCGGTGATGTTTGCGGCCTTTGCACGGATCGGGCCGGACCGCGCGCCTTTGCCGCCCCCCCCGCCTGCCGCTCTTTTGGTCGAGAACGCCCGCCTGCCGCAGCCCTTGCAGCGGTTCCGGGCGCGCGGGGTGCTGGCCAGCCCCGGCAGCGCGCCGGAAATCGCCTTTCCCCCGGATGGCGCGCAGGTCGCGCTGGACGGGGCGCCGTTGCTGGCCCGCATCCGTGGTGGGCAGGCGCCCTTCACATGGTTGGCCGATGGTCTGCCGCTGGCGGTGGGCAGCACCGCGCGCGAGGTTCACCTGCCGGTTCCGGCTGGGGGCGCGGTGACGCTGTCGGTGATTGATGCGGCGGGGCAGGCGGCCCGCGTCAGGGTGACCCTGGCCCCCTAGCGACTGTCCCCCGAAGGGACACATTGCGCCCTGAGCGTTATCAATGGCTTGGCCGCCCGTTTTCACGAATCGTTAACGTCTGGCCCGCGCGGCGGTGCGGCTGTTCAGCCGTCGGGCATGGCATCGGCACCAAGATGGGCCGCACCACGGGACTGCGCAAGCCGCACCTGCCGCATGCGTTCGCGGAAGCGGTCGCGCCGGGCATCGTCGTATTCGTCGATGCAGGCAGGGCAGCAGACGCCTTCCTCATAGCTGGGGTGGGCGCGGTCGGCGGGGGTGACGGGGCGGCGGCAGGCGTGGCACATGCCGTTATCGCCGGGCACCAGCCCATGCCCGACCGACACGCGCTGATCGAACACGAAACATTCGCCGTGCCAGAGGCTTTGGTCCTGCGGCACCTTTTCAAGGTAGTTCAGGATGCCGCCTTGCAGGTGGAACACCTGATCCACGCCTTGCCCAAGCAGCCAGTTGGTGGATTTTTCGCAGCGGATGCCGCCGGTGCAGAACATCGCGATGCGCTTGTTGTGGAAGCGGTGCGCGTTCTGGCGCCACCAGTCGGGAAATTCGCCAAAGCTGCGCGTGCCGGGGTCCACCGCCCCGGCAAAGGTGCCGATGGCGACCTCGTAATCGTTGCGGGTGTCGATGACGGCGACATCGGGCGCGGAAATCAGCGCGTTCCAGTCCTGCGGCGGGACATAATGGCCGACGCGGGCGCGCGGATCGACATCGGGCTGCCCCATCGTCACGATTTCGCGCTTCAACCGGACCTTCATGCGGCCAAAGGGAAGGGTTTCGGCGGTGCTTTCCTTCCACTCCAGCCCCGCGCAGCCCGGCAGGGCGCGGATGTGGGCCAGCATGGCGTCGATCCCGGTGCGGGGGCCGGCGATGGTGCCGTTGATGCCTTCGGGTGCCAGCAGCAGTGACCCGCGCACGCCTTGGGCGCGGGCGAGGCCAAGCAGCGGCCCGCGCAGCGCGGCGGGATCGGGAAAGCGGGCGAAGTGGTAAAGCGCGGCGATGGTGATCATGCGCGCCTTCTATCCCGTCCGTTCTGGCCATCCAAGGGGGCGCAGGGGTTGCGCCGCCCGCGCGGGCGCGGTCAAATCAGCGCAGCGAAAAGGAACCGACCGATGACCCGACCCGTGGCGCTGATCCTTGGTCTGCTGGCGATGGCCGCTTTGGTGGCGGAGTTTCATCGGCTGGGCCTGCGGCCGCAGGCTCAGGACTGGGCACCCCGGCTGTGGGCGATGGGGCGGTATTTCACCATCCTGACCAATGCGCTGGTTGCGGGGGTGATGCTGGCCGTGGCGGCAGGCCGCCGGGTGCCGCCCGACGTGGTGATGACGGCGGTGCTGAACATCCTGATGGTGGGGGTGGTGTATCAGGTGCTGCTGCGCCCGTCGGTGCCGTTTCAGGGCCTGCGGTTCTGGACCGATCTGGCGCTGCACGCGCTGGTGCCTGCCGGGGCGGTGCTGTGGTGGCTGGGCTGGGGGCCGCGCGGATTGACGGCGGCGCGCATTCCGCGCTGGTTGCTGTGGCCGCTGGCCTATTGCGGCTATGCGCTGTGGCGGGGCGCGTCCGAAGGGCGTTACCCCTATTTCTTTGTCGATGTCGGGCGGTTTGGCTGGGGGCAGGTCGGGCTGAACATTGCCGGTCTGGTGTTGGTGTTCGGCGGCGTCGGCTGGGCGCTGGCGGCGCTCTCGCGACGGCTGCGCTAGGGCCGGGCGCCGGGGCCGACGGCGCCGCAACGATTGACGGGGGCGGCGGGGCGGCTTAGGCAACGAAAGTTGACAGCACCGGAACAGACCATGCGCCCTGCGACCGAAGCCCTGATCGTGATCGACATCCAGAATGATTTTTGCCCCGGCGGTGCGCTGGCGGTGGCAGGGGGCGACGGGATCATCCCGGCGGTCAACGCGATGATGGATGACTTCGCCTGTGTCGTGCTGACGCAGGATTGGCATCCGGCCGGGCATTCAAGCTTTGCCGCCAGCCATCCGGGCCGCCACCCCTACGAGTCGGTGCGGATGCCCTATGGCGACCAGACGCTGTGGCCCACCCATTGCGTGCAGGGCAGCCACGGTGCGGCGTTTCATCCGGGGTTGCGGACCGGCCCGGCGCAGATGGTGATCCGCAAGGGGTTTCGCCCCGGCATCGACAGCTATTCGGCGTTCTTTGAAAACGACCGCAGCACGCCGACCGGACTGGACGGGTATCTGCGGTCGCGCGGGGTGTTGTCGGTGACGCTGGTGGGGTTGGCCACCGATTTTTGCGTGGGGTTCTCGGGTCTGGATGCGGCGCGGCTGGGTTTTGGCGTGACGGTGGATCTGGTCGCCTGCCGGGGGATCGACCTGAATGGTTCGATGGCGGGGATGTTGGGGCAGTTGCGCGCCGCGGGCGCCCGGCTGGAGGGCTGAGGCATGGACATCGCGCGGCGGGTGCACAACCACAACTGGAAGATCGACCCGATCGTGCGGTCGCTGATTGATACCGACTTTTACAAGCTGCTGATGTGCCAGTCGGTGTTTCGCAACCATCCTGACACGCAGGTGGAATTTTCGCTGATCAACCGCAGTTCCCAGGTGCGGCTGGCGGAGTTGATCGACGAAGGGGAGCTGCGCGAGCAGCTGGACCATGTGCGGTCGCTGTCCTTGTCGCGGGGCGAAAGCACCTGGCTGCGCGGGAACATGTTCTATGGCAAGCGCCAGATGTTCCGCCCCGATTTCATGGAGTGGTTCGACGGGCTGAAGCTGCCGCCCTATCATCTGGAAAAGGTGGACGGGCAGTATGAACTGACGTTCGAAGGGCGCTGGCCGGAAGTGATGCTGTGGGAAATTCCGGCGCTGGCGGTGCTGATGGAACTGCGCAGCCGGGCGGTGCTGGGCGGCATGGGCAAGTTCGAGTTGCAGGTGCTTTATGCGCGGGCGATGGCGCGGGTGTGGGAGAAGGTCGAGCGGCTGCGGCGGATCGAGGGGCTGAGGATTGCCGATTTCGGGACGCGGCGGCGGCACAGCTTTCTGTGGCAGGACTGGTGCGTGCAGGCGATGCAAGAAGGGCTGGGGGCAAAGTTCATCGGCACCTCGAACTGCCGCATTGCGATGAAGCGCGATATCGAGGCGATCGGGACCAACGCGCACGAGTTGCCGATGGTGACGGCCGCGCTGGCCGACAGCGACGAGGCGTTGGCGCAGGCACCCTACCGGGTGTTGGCGGACTGGCACGAGGAACACGACGGCAACCTTCGCATCATCCTGCCCGATACCTATGGCACCGAAGGATTTCTGGCGCGCGCGCCGGATTGGTTGGCCGGGTGGACCGGCATCCGCATCGATTCGGGCGATCCGGCGACGGGGGCGGAAATCGCGATCCGCTGGTGGCGGGCGCGGGGCGAGGACCCGGCGACGAAGCTGGTGATCTTTTCTGACGGGCTGGATGTGGACAAGATCGAGGAACTGCACGCGCGGTTCCATGGCCGGGTGAAGGTCAGCTTTGGCTGGGGCACGCTGTTGACCAACGATTTCCGCGGGCTGGTGGCGGGCGACGGGCTGGCGCCGTTCTCGCTCGTGTGCAAGGCGGTCAGCGCCAACGGGCGGCCGACGGTGAAGCTGTCGGACAACCCGAGCAAGGCGATGGGGCCGAAGGACGAGGTAGCGCGCTACAAGCGGGTGTTCGGCGTGGGCGAGCAGGTGGCCGAGGCCGTGGTGGTCTGAGCCTGCCG
>JAUXPG010000291.1 GCA_030683915.1 Gemmobacter sp. | reverse complement strand
CCAGCACGGCCAGATTGAACGCCTGCACCGTCACGTCACCCGCAGCGGCGCGCACGGTGCTGTCAGTGATGAAGGCGGCGGCGCGGCTGTTCAACTCGTTTGTCGCCATGATGCCGCCATAGCTGTTGGCGGCGTTGACGGTCGAGGATTCCAGCGCCGACAACGTCGCCGCTTCGCGCGCGGTCACGCTGACGCCGGTGTGGCCCGATACGGTGTAATCGTCGATGAAGGCGATGGCGCCGCCTTCCGCTTCGTTGCGGGTGATGACAACGGAATAGGCCTTGGCCGACCCGTTCTTCATCCCCATTCCCTTGACCAGCATCTTGCCGATGGCATCGGGAATGACGTTGGTTTCGTCGACTTCCTTCCAGAAATCCAGCGCCTGCGCGGTGTCGAAGTTGACACTGCCCAGATTGACCAAGGTCGGACCGGCGCCCATGTACTGGAACACCTTGCCTGCGGAAGCGCCGGCATAATCCGACGCGACATAGACCTTGTCGCCAAAGTTAAGCGCCTTGGTGCCGGATTTGGTGGTGTATTGGTAGCTGTCCAGCAGGGTCTGGGCAAAGCTGTTGATGAACCCGATCCCGGCATCATTGGTGCGCTTGGCGCCGGTTGCCAGACGGGTCTCGGAGTTCAGCAGAACCTCGTCATCGGCACGGACGGTCACGGCACCCGCAGCCGACAGCACCTGATGGCCCGAGGGCGTGGTGTCGGTGTCGTCGATATAGGCGCGCGCGGCACCCGCCAGCATGTTGGACGACAGGATGCCTTGGCCGGTCTCTGCCGACGCCCCTTCGACAGCCTCGGACAGGGCCGAGACATCGGTGTTGACGCTGGCGAACAAGGTTGCCTTGTTGACCGCGGTCACCTCGACGCCAGCCTGCCCGGCCACGTCGGAATCGATGATGCGGGCCGTGGTGTCAGACGGGGTCTTCGGCCCGATATCGGTGCCGATCAGCGCGTCAAGCGCCTGAAACAGCAGGTTGGTTGGCGCATAGCCCAGCGTGTTGAAGGCCAGCAGCACGCCCGTGGTGTTGCCTGCCGAAACCATCATGGCGCTCAGGTCCGCGGTGATCTCGGAGGTGTTCTGCGCGTCGACCGTGACCTTGCCGGCCGACGATGTCACATCCGCCCCGCGCGCGATCTCGGCCAGTGCGCTGGCGTTCGCGGTGTTCACGGCAATCGCGCCGCCGACGGCGATGGAGTCGCCTTCGCCGTCAATCGAGCTGCCGCCCGAACTTTCGACGCTGACTTCGGAATTGGCTTCCAGCGTCAGGGCCTGATGCGCCATCACCACGATATCGCCCACCGCCGTAACGTCGACGTCAGCGATGCGGGCAACCGCGTGGCTGCCGACCTCGTTGCGCACGGCCAAGCCGCCGACACCCACGCTGCCGCCGTCGGTCAGGCTGATGCCGGTGGGCACGATTTCGGTTTCCAGCACAGGTTGCCAGAAATCCCGGTTGGTGAAATCGACCTGCGTCAGGTTCAGCACGGTCGGACTGCCGCCCATGAACCGATACACGGTACCCGCCGCGCCATCGCCGGTGCCGGTCGCCTCATACCCCGGTGCAAGACCGATCCGGTCGCCAAAGCTGATGGTCTGCGACGCGTTGACCGTCTGGCCCGAGGCATTGGTCACCGTCGCGCCATCGGTGCGGAACCGCGCGGGGGCCAGAATGCCCAGCGCGGCGTCGATCTGCGTCGCGCCGCCGTCGTTGGTGGTGACCGAGGAATTGAGCAGCTTCGTGTTGGCCCAGATGCCGCTTTCGTCCGTGGCCTCGACCCGGACGGTGCCGCCTGCGGAAATGGCATTGGCCGACGGACCGTCGACGATTTCCGCCGTGGTCCGCGAAGACACCTTGTTGCTGGCGAAGATGAAGGCAAACGCTTTGCCGCTGGCATCGTTGGTAAACCCGCCCAGCGCGTCGGATTTGGTGACGTTCGACACCGTGGCGTTCATCAGGCTGCGGTTGGCCGCCGCGACAGCGATGGCGCCCCCGGCCGACAGCACCGCGCCGGTGACATGGGCGCGCGCCTCGGACGGGCGTTCGGTGGCGCCCAGCCCCAGACCAAGCAGCGTGTCGATGCCCAAAAGGAAAATGTTGTCGACATCAAAGCCGACAAGGTTGAAGGCAACCGCCACGCCCACCGCCAGATTGTCGCCGCCCGAGGCGGTGGTGGTGGCAACGGTGCGGCTGTCCATCAGCGCCGCGTTGGCCGCATCGACAATGATCGCACCGCCCGCCGTGACATGTGCGCCGCCGGTGATGGCGGCCACGGTGCTGCCCAGCATCTCGTTCGACGAAATTGCGCCGCCGACGCCCAGCCGATAGGTGTTGAGGTCGGCAAGGCCGTAAAGCAGCACCATCGCTTCGGCGCTCGACAGCAGGACCTGTTCGTTCTCGGCCTCGACCCGCGCTGCGCCCGTGGCGTTGACGACCGTGCCGGTGATTTCGGCGGTCACATCCTTGTCCATCTGGTTCACGGCGACCGCGATGCCCAGATCGATGCCCAGGAAACTGTCAAGCGCAGCGGCGAAATCGGACGAAGTGGCCGAAAGCCACGTTGAATCCAGCGCCTTGACCGACAGCGCGCCAACGCTTGCAGAGCCGCCCCACAACCGGGCGGTGGTTTCGCCCGAGACCGTGTTGATGGCGACCTTCGCTGCGCTTTCATATCGGCTGGCGTTCTCTGCCAGCAAGGACAGCGACGCGCCTTGCACGGTGCTGCCGGTGACCAGTGCGCGCACATCATCGGTCGCGTTGATGTAGGTCACGCCCACAAGCCCGGAATTGACCCGGTTGACGATCACGCCGTCGTTCAGCGCCTCGACTGCAAGTGCACCCGACCCGACCCGCCCGAACACGGCGCCCTGCACCAACGCCTGCGTGTTGCGCGTGACGTCGATCACGCCAAAGGACATGCCGTAATCGTCCAGCAACCGTCCGGCGGTGGCCAGACCCGCGGTCAAGGCCGCGTCATTCGTGGTCAGGTCTACGCGGATGTCGGTGGTATCGGTGGCACGCACCACCGCGCTGGCGGATTCGCCCGGCGCTGTGCTGGTGCCGACGCGCACGGTCGCCCCGGACGCTATCAGCGCCTGCGTGGAGTTGCGCGCAAACACGGTCTGCATTTCGCCACCAAAGGCGGAATCCGATGCGTCGATGTCGATCTGCAGATGCGTCGCGGCTTCCAGCAGAAAGGCCGCAGCGTCGATGACGGCGGTTCCCGACAGCGCGGCAAGGGCCGTCAGGCGGGGCAGCTGCAGCGGCGACACCAACGTGCCCGGCGCGGCGATGGCCCCGACCACATCGCCCACCCGTGACGCCGCAGCGGTCAGCGTGACCACGCCTGTGGCAAAGATGCTGCCTGCCACCTGCACCGCGCTTTGCACCTCGACGATGCCCAGCATGGCGGATAGGCCGATTGACCCAAGGTTGGAGGCATCCGCGGCAGCGAGTGTAACATTCCCCACCCGCGCCGCAGCTGTGCCGATCTGCACCCCGCTGGCGACCGAGATGTTTTCGGTCCTGACCGTCAGGTTGCCACTGAAATTCTGGGAAAACCCGGCAATGGTCAGCGACACATGGGCCGTGGACGCGGAACTGAGGATGGTCAGGCTGCTGGTGGGTGCGCGGAACTCCAGCGACTCAAAGGCCGGGCCCGACAGCAGGAAGTCGAGTGTGGTGCCGGTTGTCAGGATCGCGGTCGTCGGCGTGGACACCGAGGTCGAGATTTCGATGGTCCGGTTCGCGGTCACCGTGTTGTCGATGATCGGTTCAAGCCCGGTGAAGTGCAATGCGTTGGCGTTACGCCAAATGACGCCGGAATGTTCGTCAATGGTGTTGTACCGCACCGATTTGAAGGTGCCTTCGCCCAGCACAAGCGTATCGAAGCCGCCCGCCCCCCCGTCGATCCCGCCAGACAAGCGGCCTGTCGCGGTGACGTGGAACTCATCCTGGTTGCCGGCATCGCCCTCCAGCCATTCGACCCGCGAGAAATCCACTGTCGCAAAGCCGTCGGTCGCGGTGCCTGCGTTCGCAGCGTCGATCGTCCAGTTGACATCACGATCGGTCAGAAAGGTCAGGCGGTCCGTGCCGCCGCGACCGTCAAACGACAGCGAGATCGTGCTGTCGGGGCCAAAGCTGCGGGCGTCGAAAATCAGGTTGTTGGCACCGGCGCTGCCGCCGATGGAAATGGCCGAGATTTCGGAAAGGTCCCCGAACGCCAGAATCCGGTGGTTCGACGCATCGAGGATCTGGACCTGCCGGACCTGCGTTTCGCCCTCTGCCGCCTGCTGGGTTTCGGTGTAAAGCCGCACGAGGAGGTCACGGTCGCGCTGATCGGAAAACGTCGTCGCAAGATCAAGCGCCAGCACATCGGCGTTGAGCAGGATGCGCTGTTCCATCGGGTCCAGTTGCAGGCGTCGCGCGGCATCTTCGCGCGTCGCCACCCGCTTGAACCCGGATCGCCGTTCCATGCTCCGCGCCCGGCGCCGTTCGTGCCGATTGCGCGGCAGGTGCGGCAACGTTCCGAAACCGGGGCGTGCGGAAATGGGCGACATGGACGGACCTCGCGACGAATATTTCCCGGCACCGAGGATAAGTTCACCACGGTGTCGGCTTGAAATCTCGGGGGGACGAAAACCGGGGCACTATTTATTCAGTTCCAGACCTTAGGAGGCAGGAACATCCTAAATCAAGTCTTGCAATGCGCCAAATGGCATGTCGCGCTCCGAATCGTAGGGCTACCCCAGCCGTCCCGTGGTGCATTTTGCAACGAGTGTTTCCAAAACCATATCAATCGGCGCCGTTCCGTCGATTGTTGCGTCGCACAGCGGGATAACGCGCTGAACCTGCACATCACAGGCGGGCCGGATGATGGTCGGATAAAGCGCAAGATACCCCGACAACCATGCCACGAATCGTGCGGATTCGGCCTGCGGCACCTCGCCGGCGAGCTGGGCCACCTTGCGGGCCAGCGCGAGGTCGGCGGGGCAATCCAGCCAGAAACAGCGGTCAATCAACCCGCCGGTCTGGGGATGCGCGCGCCCAAGCGGCGTATCGAACACCACCGCGCCGTCGCGCGCTGCAAGCCGCAGCGCCGCGTCCAACCCGGGGGCGTGCAAGCGGGCGTAGCGGGCGCCGGATGCCAGCCAGTCCAGCACTTCGGGCAGCGGGCGTTGGGTAAAGGTTTCAAAGCGGTCATATTCCACCAACCGCGCGCCCAGTCGCTGCGCCAGCGCGCGGGCAAGCGTGCTCTTGCCCGCACCGGGAAATCCGCACAAGGCGATGACAGGGCCGCTCATGCCGGTTTCTCCGCGCCGATGATGTGAAAGGTCATGTCCAGCACGGCGCTTTGCGGGGGCAAGGGCACAAGGCCAAGCCCTGCCAGAAGACCAGCGTAGATCTCAGGGGCACGGTAGAACGGCGCGAACACACGGTTGGTTGCGGCGGACAGCCCGCTGATGGCGGGCTCGGCCTGCATCGGCCCGCGTTCAACGATGAAAATTCGACCCCCGGGGGCAAGATGACGCGCCGCGCGGGACAGGATTTCGGGCACACGCGCGAAATCCCAGTCGTGCAGGACGGATTTGAACACGATGGCATCCGGCGCCCCCCCGTCCTCCAGGGGCCAGTCATCCGACCGGTTGTCGCCCGGCGCAAACCGCAGCCGTGCTGCCGCCGGATGCGCGGCGCTGGCCCGCGCCCCGATATGGCAGACGGCAGGCAAGTCCAGCACCGTAGCCTGCAACCCGGGGTGCCGCGCCAGCAACGCCAGCGCAAATCCCCCGGCATTGCCGCCGATCTCCAGCAGCCGCCGACACCCGGCCAAGGACACCAGCGGCGCCAGCACCGGCGCTTCGGTTTCGTTCAGCGCCGCGACATAGCGCACCCAGGGTTCTGTATCCTCGATCTGCGCGGCGCCGGTGCCAAGGGCGCGTGCGTAGCGAAAGAAACCATAGGTCGCCGCGCGCGCGACAAAGCCCTGACTGTCGGAAAACAGCGCCCCGCCATGCTGGATCAGGTCGGCCGCCGCCAGCAGCCCGAAGCGCAGCCGCGCCTCAAGCGCCGGGCCATCCCGTCGCCACAAGGCCGCCGCCTCTGGGGTCAGGTGCCACTGCGCCCCGTCGCCGTGCGCCACCACGCCTGCCCCGCGCAGCACAGCAAGTGCCAGATCACCCGCAGGCGCCGCAAGCGCACCACCGAGAAGCGCCCGCATGTCGCCCCGGTCTATCACCGCGCGCAGGGCAACCATGACGGGCAGGTCTTCGGCCAGCCGCCGGGACAATGCGGCGCCGGTGGGGGATGCTCCATCGGCATCGGACATGGAAGGCTCCCTGATAGCGGGCCAAGACTGGACCGGCGCACCCCGCTTTGCAAGCCGTGGCTTGACGGACGAAGCCACTTGGCGTTTGCTTCCCCTTCGGAGCAGACCGGAGATATCATGACCTTCCGTGCCACCACAGCCGTGTTGACCGCGTGCCTGGTCGCCTCTGCGGCCGGGGCACAGACGGCGCATGACTGCCTGATGGACCCCGCCGAAATCGTCTCGGTCGGGTCAACCGCGACGGGTATCCTTGAAACGCTTTCGGTCCGCCGTGGCGACAAGGTGCGCAAGGGCGAACCGATCGGTCGGCTGGAATCCACGCTGGAGGAATCCACCGTTGATCTGCTGCGCACCCGCGCTGCGTCGACCCGGCTGATCGACACCCAGCAAAAACAGGTGGCCATGTATGACCGCCGCTTGGCGCGCGCCCGTGCGCTGCGCGAACGGGCGGTCATGACGGAAGAAGCGCTGGAGATGATCGAGGCCGAGCGGTTGGCGGCGGAAAGTCTGTTGGTGCAGGCCGAAATCAACCGCGAGATTGCGGCCATGGAACAGGCGCGCGCGGAAATCGTGCTGCGCCAGCGCGTGATCCGCAGCCCGCTGGATGGCGTGGTGCTGGAGCTTGGCCGGTTTGCCGGGGAATACGTCGATACCCGCGACCACGTCGCCAAGGTGGCCCGGCTGGACCCGCTGCATGTCGAGGTGTTCTTGCCGATCAACCTTTATGGCGCGGTCAAGATCGGTGACACCGCGCAGGTCCGGCCAGCAGCGCCGGTGGGCGGCGTTCATGGCGCGCGGGTGATCTCGGTCGATCCGGTGTTCGATGCGGCCAGTGGCACCTTCGGGCTGAAGCTGGAATTGCCCAACCCCGACCTTGCCCTGCCCGGCGGCCATCGGTGCACGGTGGTTTTCCCCGAAAGCTGACGCAGGGCCACTCCGGCAGCGCACGGGCAAGGTCAGAATCCTACGCTGTCGCCCCCGCGCAGACCAAGCAAGGCCCGCGCCTCGGCCGGGGATGCGATTTCGCCGCCCATATCTTCGATCAGGCGGCGCACATGCGCCACCTGCTGCGCGTTCGATACCGCCAACTGACCCCGGCGCAGGAACAGCGAATCCTCCAGCCCGACGCGCACATGGCCGCCCATCTGCGCCGCCGTCAACGCCATCGGCATTTGCGCCGCCCCGGCTCCGATGACCGACCACTGATACCCGGCGCCGAACAGCTTGTCCGCCGTGCGCTTGAGGAACACGAGGTTTTCCACTTCGGCGGCGATGCCACCCAGAATGCCCATGACGAACTGGATGAACAGCGGCGCGCGGAACAGTCCCCGGTCAACGCAGAACTTCAGGTTGTAAAGGTGACCGACGTCGTAACATTCGTGTTCGAACCGCACGTCCATCGGGGCAAGCGCCTGCGCGACCTGCCGGATATCGGCAAAGGTGTTGCGAAAGATCGCACCTTCGGACCCGGCGATATAGCCCTGTTCCCAGTCGTGCTTCCAGTCGGTGTAACGGTCGGCCAAGGGATGGAAGGCAAAGTTCAAAGATCCCATGTTCAGGCTGCACATTTCGGGCCGGAAGCGCAGCGCCGGGGCCAGCCGCGCCTCGATGGCGGCGTGGATCGACCCGCCGGTAGAGATATTGACCACCGCATCGGTCGCTTGCCGGATGCGCGGCAGGAAGCCCGCAAAATCCGCCGGATCAAGTGACGGTGCGCCGGTTTCGGGGTGCCGGGCGTGCAGGTGCAGGAT
>JAUXPG010000286.1 GCA_030683915.1 Gemmobacter sp. | reverse complement strand
AGGACTGGCGGCGGGTCGCAACACGCTACGACAGATGCCCGAAGGTCTTCCTCTCCGCCGTCGCCCTCGCAGCAACAGTCATGTTCTGGCTATGATGCGAGAACGAGTCCTGACCCTAGAGAACTACCCGGGACACAGCCCAGGAAAGCGCGGACACTATCAGTGCCACAGAGGATCCGTATTTTCTTACAGTACACTTACGAAATACTCGAAATCCGGATTGTTCGATTGCGCCTTCGCGGTACTCTGGCCCCTCGGCATGTCGTTCTCATCGGATGCCGCGTTGCTGGATTCCGGATTATGAAGGCTCAATCCCCGACTCGTCTGCGCCGTCCCAGTCCGCGAGGTCATCATGGGACATCGGCTCCAGAAAATCCGGAATTGTGTCGGGTGGAACGATCTCGCCCAAAATGCCAAGGTCGCTGTTCAAATTGCCTGCGCGGTCCGTTTCGACTTCTGAGGCGTGGTCCCTGACGAATACGTCGGCTTCTTCGCACTCAGTTACCATGACAGTCGGTGATACACTGTCTGTCGCAGACGACGTCATGGCCGAGGCCGGATCGCGTGTCCGAGGAGCTGCAGCAGACGCTCCAGTTTGTGCTCCATTGCGTCCAGCCGTGCCAGCGTTTCCTCCTGGGCTTCCAGTCCGTCCATGAGCTTTTCGGCCAATTCGGTATGCGCCTCGATCTGGCCCCATAGCGCCTGCAGGTCGTTGCTGATCTGCTCCAAGCGCTCGCTCAGCATCCCATCTGACCGGATTTCCAGGAACTGCTGCAGCGGCCCTGCGAGCGCCGCCAGTCGCTGCAGATCCCGCAATACCTCTTGCAATTCTGCGGGCGGCAAGGCTGGAAAGTCTGGCATTCATTTCACTCCATCGATCAGCGATCGGTTTCATATTGGAAAAAGGTGATGTGGTGATCAGGCTGGCCACAAGATGATCCGCGCTGGCTCGGATCAAACGACGCAGAAGGCCGGTAAGGGTTCGGACCAGTGTCATCCCCAGGGGCGAGCCGAGGGGCCGAGCAGACCCGGCATGGCTCTTCCCGGGACGCCCCTCAGCTTCATAGCCGACAACCGCCGCCCCTGGATGCCCAGGGGGCAGGGGGCGCGGCGACCTCTCGAGAAGGGCGAAAGGGTCCGGGTCCGGCGCAGCCGCGGCAACGAATCCAAACCGGGTGCGATTGCGTTGGGCCGTCGCTGCAAGGGCGCGCGCTAGGTCCGTGGCAAGAGCCTTTCGGCGTGCATCGGGGTCATGTTCAGCCCCATACTCCTCGAGAGCGTCCAAGAAATGACCAGAGCAAAATAGAAGCCCTTTTACGACGATCGTTTCGCCTTCGCTGCCCCGACGCGGTTTGAAGCCGACCGAGCGCTGGGTGGTGGTCGAGATCCGGTAGTGGTTCGCTTTAAGCATAGGGGTGAGCTCAGCCAGCAGCTGGTCGCGACAGTCCGCGCCCTCATGATAGGCCTGAAGCGCCGACCGTTCGATCATCCAGCGCAGCTCGCTTTCATCGAATGTGCCCGCCCTGATCTGTTCCGCCCTGCGCTTGAGCACCCAGTCCGGATGCGTCACCAGCCTGCGATTCAGCGGGTCGTTGGGAACGCGCCAATCGAAAGCTGCGCAGAGGAAGGCCGCTGCCAGATCCCACCGCGTCTGTGTCTTTGTCCCAGGAGGGGCGGGGTTGTAGCTGCGATACCCGCTCGCAGTCAGCACCGCTTTCGGGATGAGAAGGTTAAGTTCCAGCCGGCCAGTATGTACATGCGTGCCAACCATGACAGGTGGCCTCGCCGCGGCCGGAATCCCGGGGAATACGCATTCCAGAAACACCTCGATCGCACCTGCGACAAGCCGTCGGGATTTGCCGCCCGCGTTGAATTCCTGCGCGTCGAGTTCGTCAGGAGCGAAGCTGAGGGTCACGGCCGCAAAGCGGTTCTGATGGGTCTGCCGTGCAATCACGGCCAAGGTCGCGCTTGACGCTCCAACCAGCAATTCCGGCGCGGGCGCGCGCATGAAGAGATCTTCGCCGCCGAATTTCAGCGGAGCCAATTCTGAAAGAAAGTATCGCGAAAGGCGCATCGCATACGGGTCGTCCGAAGCCGTCTTGTACCACTTCATCATCATTTCGGGGCGACCCGATCGTTGACCGCTATGATCGCGGCAAGCTGCGCTTCGATGCGATGCAGGGCCGAGATGATTGCAAGGGCTGTCGCGTCATCCCGCGCCGCCAGCCCTAGGCCAAGGCTCTCCACCGCAGCCCAGAGAGTCAGAATCCCATGAAATGTTTCCGTGGAAAGGGTAGGGAGGTCAGCCTTATCGAGGAGCGCTTCCACAACCTCCCCCCGTGTCCATCCGTATGCATGCTGCAGGCTTGCGAGCTTTTTGGCCGCAGGTGTCGTCATGCTCATCTCGAGCCTTGCGAGGGCCGGTTTTTCTTGCGCCGCGTCTGTCATCCGCCATGTCCTTTGATGGGTCTTGCGGTGAAGAGTGTTCCAGTTGCCCGAAAATCCCAAACAGCGGTGACCCGGGCCATGAGTAAGACTTGATCCCGGAGAATTCTCAGCCCGACTTTACGGTGGGAAAGGTTATTTAAAGCGCGAAGATCAATGGGCAACATGGGAGCGCTTTCCAGCAAGTGCATCTCGTCTACGAATTGGCGGATGTCCGTTATGAAGGTTTTTGGCTCCCTGCATTGTGTGTGATACGGCCCCGCATTCTGCGTCCGCATCGTCCGCAATAGGTGATGGTCAGGCGTTGTTGCAGAACTCTCGCCGTGAAGGATTCACAT
>JAUXPG010000003.1 GCA_030683915.1 Gemmobacter sp. | reverse complement strand
GATCAGCGCGACATAGATGATGAGGCCGGGCACGACGCCTGCCACGAACAACTCGCCAACCGAGATCGACGCGATGGACCCAAGGAGGATGAACATGATCGACGGGGGGATAATCGGCGCCATCGTGGCAGCGGCGGCAATGACCCCCGCCGCGCGACGCGCGGAATAGCCGCGCCGCTTCATCTCGGGCACAAGGATCGACCCTGTCGCCGCGGCGTCCGCCACCGCGGACCCGGAAATCCCGGCCATGAAAAGGTTCGAGGTGATGCCGACCTTGGCCATGCCGCCCGGACGGTGGATCACCAGACACGAGGCCAGTGTGATCAGGCGACGGGTGACGCCGGCCTTTGTCATCAACTCGCCTGCAAAGACGAACATCGGAATGGCGAGCAGCGCAAAGCTGTCCACCCCGTCGGTGATGCTTTTGACAAACAGCACCGGGTTGATGGGCCGGGCTGCGAACTGGCTCAGCCCGATATAGGCCAGCGCGGCCAGTCCGATGGCATAGGCGATGTCCATCCCCAGCAGGATCAGGACGAACAACAGGACGATGGCAACCGTCAGCAGCATCCGGCAGCCTGTCCATTGCAGAGGGGGTCAGCCATTGCTGTGATCCTCGGTCGGGGTATCGATGCCGCCGCGCAGCAGATGCAGGATGCGCCGCGCCTCGTTCATCAGCAAAAGGATCGTGCCGAGCGGCAATGCCCAATAGGTCCAGTCCTGCGACAGCCCGGTGGCCAGGGATGTGAAGCCTGAAGTCAACCGGATGATGGGCTGCGAATACCACAGGATCACCAGCAGCATGATGGCGATGCAGATATGCATCAGCAATTCGATCGCCCGGCGGGGCGCCTTCGGCACCTTGTCGATCAGCACAGTCATGCGGATGTTGGCACCGGCCAGATAGGCGAACCCGGCGCCGATAAAGATCATCCAGACGAAAAGAAGTTTGGGCACTTCTTCGCCCCAGATCGGCGGGCGCGCCACGAAATACCGCATCACCACCGAATACAGCACCAGCGAGGTGAAGGTGACCAGCACAACGCCACTGAGCACGCCGCCGATGCTGCGCAGGATCCGGATGGCCGATGCAAACTGACCGGGCACGCGATACCCCCTGTTGCTGTCGCTTCGGTTCTGGCGTCCGGCGCGCGGTCGACGACCTGTCCGGTGGCGATCAGTCCGATGCGTTGTATTTCGCCTTGTTGACTTACTGTTCTATAAATGGGACAGCTTGTCCACATGTTTCTGGACATCAGCCGGGGCTTGCAGGGGCTTCGCGCAACCGGGCCGCAGCAGGCGAAGGGGCGTTGGCATGAACCATCCGGATATCGTCATCGTCGGCGCGGGCACCGCCGGAATGCCCTGCGCGATCGAGGCGGTCGGCGCTGGGGCGCGGGTGTTGGTGGTGGATCAGGCCGACCGACCGGGCGGCACCCTGCACGTCAGTCTGGGGCAGCTTTCGGGCGCGGGCAGCCGGTTGCAGGCTGACCGGGGGATTGCAGACACTCCTGCGGCGCATCTGGATGACATCATTCGGATCAACCGGGGCACGGGACGCGCCGATCTTCTGGCGCGCACCACGGCCGGGCAGGGCGCCACCATCGACTGGCTGATGGACCATGGCTTTGCGATGGACCCTGCCTGTCCCGCCATCTTGCACCTGCACGAGGCCTATCGCACCGCACGCACCTACTGGGGCGTCGAAGGCGGACTTTCGGTGCTGCGCGTGCTGGAACCGCTGTTCACCGCCGCGATGGCCCAGCCCACAGCCGAGGTGCGCTATGCCACCCGGTTGGCCGGACTGGTCCAGTCGGAGGATGGCCGGGTGAGAGGCGTACGGCTGACCAACGCACAAGGCGAATCGCAGGTGGCGGCGCGGGCGGTTGTGCTGGCCACGGGCGGCTATGGCGGCAGCCCCGACATGTTTGCGCGCCTGACCGGGGGGCGGCGGCTGGTGACGGCGGCGATGCCCACGTCTGACGGCAGCGGAATCGTCGCAGCGCTGGGGGCGGGTGCGGCGCTGTCGTGCCCTGACATGTTCCTGCCCACCTATGCGGCCGTCGCGCCACCACCGGGGCAACACCGGGTCGACTGGCGCCAGATGCCGAGCCTGACGCCGCAGGTTCGCCCGCCGTGGGAGCTGCACCTGACGCCGCTAGGGGCCCGTTTCGTGCGCGAAGATGACGACAGCGTGGACCGCCGCGAGAACGCCTTGAACGATCTGCCACATCTGTCGTTCTGGTGCGTGATGGATGATGCGGTCTGGGATGCCGCGCCACCATTGCTGCCGGGCTGGACCGAAGCGGAACTGGCCGACGCTTGGTCGGGGCACCCCTCGTTCGTGCGCGCGGCCAGTCTGGCCGATCTGGCGCAAGCGACGGGGATGATGGCGGAAACGCTGTCCGCCTCCGTTGCGGCCTATAACACCGGCATCGCGCAAGGGACGGCCGACCCGATGGGCCGCACCCACCGCCCGCAGGCGCTGACCGGCCCGGGTTGGCGGGCGATCCGCATGCATGGGATGGTGCTGAAAACCCCGTCGGGCATCGTGGTTGATGACCAGATGCGGGCGCTGCGGCCAGATGGGGCGCCCATTCCCGGCCTGTATGCCGTCGGTGAATGCATTGGCGGTTCCACCCTCTCGGGCAAGGGATTTGTCAGCGGGATGAGCGTGACCCCGGCCCTGACCCTCGGTCGCTGGCTGGGCAGGGCGTTGGCGCAGGAGGTGCAGGCATGACCCATCGCATCCACCGTGGCTTTGCCGATGTCGGGGCCCTGCAGGTGCATTACCGCACCACCGGCCCCGCCGACGGTGTTCCGCTGGTGATGATCCACCAGTCGCCGGGGTCATCCAAGCAGTTGTCGGGCCTGATGCTGGCCTTGGCGGCGCTGGGCCACCGGGTTGTCGCGCCGGACACCGCGGGAAACGGCGACAGCGACCCGCTGTCGCTGGCGCAGCCCGGCATCCCCGACTTGGCGTCTCATGCACTTGCTTCGCTGGATACGCTTGGGCTCGACCGCTTCCACCTGTATGGCAGCCACACCGGGGCTTCGATCGCGATGGAAATCGCCATCGCGCAGCCCGCACGGGTGGGCCGGTTGGTGATCGACGGCATGGGGCTTTATTCCGGCGACCTGCAATCCGAAGTGCTGGACCGATACGCCCGCGAAATCGCCCCGGATGCCGAGGCGACGCATCTGATGAAGGTCTGGCATTTCTGTCGCGACCAGTTCCTGTTCTGGCCGTATTACAACCGCACCGCCGAAGGGCGCCTGCCGGGTGGCCTTCCTTCAGACGATGACATGCACGATTTCACCGTCGAGGTGCTGAAGGCGCTGCGCACCTATCACCTGAGTTACCGCGCCGCCTTCCGCCACCCCAAGCGCGACCGTCTCCCGCTGATCAGGGTGCCAACGCTGGTCTGCGCTTCGCCGTCGGACATGCTTTATGCCTATTTCCGGGATGTGGCCGCGCTGGTGCCTGACGCGCAGGCCGCCGAACTGCCACCTTGGCATTCGGCCGGGTTTGAAACCGGCACCGCCGTCCTGCTTCACGACTTCCTGACCCGAGAGGCGACATGACCCGCACACTGGCCAACTGCCCTGCGATGATCTTTATCGCTTACACCGTGCCCGGCGATGCCGAGGCGCGCGGTTATTCCCCATGGCTCGTGTCGGTGGACAACCCGTTCTTCAACGCCATTCCCGGCACGCGCCACTATGCCAACTGGCGGGTTGCGCAAATGCTCAAGGGGCCGATGCCTGTTTGGGATTATCTGGATTTTCAGGGCCTTGCCAGCCGCGAAGATCTGGAACGCGTGTGGTTCAACCCCGAACTTGATGCGTTCCGGGCCGAATGGCTTCGGCTTTGGGGGTACGGCGCGCGCAATCCGTCGCCGGTGCTGCGGCATTCATACCTGACGCGGCGGGTGTTTGCCCGGCCCGACCATAGTCCGGGACCGGAAATCACCCTGCGCGGCGGGACGGGTCAGGTGCCCGAAGGGCTGGATGCCGATGTGGTGTTTCAGGTTGAAGGCGTATTGAAGAAGCATTTTGGCGGCACAGGTGGGCGGCCGGTCGACTGGCTGACGCCTGCCAGCGCCGGAAACCCGCTGGGCCTTGACTGGCTGGCGGTGACCTATGGTCCGGCGGCGGCGGATGCCGGGCCGGGCGATGTGGTGATGCAGGTGGATCTGATCGCGGAGCCCGCGGCAGGGTCGGCCGAACCGGCCTAGCTGCCGCCGATCCATGTGCGGGTGACGTGCAACCCGCCGTCCAGCGCGACCAGATCGGCCCGGCATCCCGCCGCGATGCGCCCCCGGTCGGACAGTCGAAGGAACGCCGCGGGGTAAAGCGACGCCATGCGCAGCGCCTCATCCAGCGGCACCTCCAGGTGCGCCACGGCAAAGCGCAGCGCGGTTGCCATGTCGAGGTCGGAGCCCGCCAGCGTGCCATCGTCCAGCGTCAACCGCGACACGGCGCCGGTTGTGGCATGGCGGCGGATGGTCCGGCCATTCAGCGCAAGCGTGTTGCGGTCGCTGCCCACCAGCGACATCGCGTCGGTGACCAGAAACAGCCGCCCCGGCCCGCGCTTGGCGCGCAAGGCGATCCGAAGGGCGGCGGGGGCGACGTGCGCGCCGTCGGCGACGATCCCGGCCCAGACGCTTGGCGAGTCCAGCGCGGCACCCACCAGACCGGGGGCGCGGTGGGCCAGACCGCTCATCGCGTTGAACAGGTGGGTGACGCCGGTGGCGCCGGCGGCAAACATCGCGGCGGCCGCTTCGGCGGTGCAGTCGGTGTGACCAAGGCTGACGATGGCGCCCGCCGCCACCAGCCGGCGCACCTGATCGGCGGTCACCTGCTCTGGCGCGAGCGTCAGCAACAGGGCCGGCAGCGCGCGGGCGGCGGCAGACAGTTCGGCCACGTCCGCTTCGGTCATCGGGCGCATCAGGCTGGCCAGATGCGTGCCCTTGCGCGCTGGCGCCAGATGCGGCCCTTCCAGATGCAGGCCAGCCACGGCGCCGGGGGCGCAAGACAAGGCCGCAGCAATGGCGGCGGTTACGGACTGCGGGGCATCGGTGATCAGTGTGGGCAGCACTGCGGTGGACCCGTAAGTCCGATGCGCCGCCGCGATGGCCTGCATCGCCAGCGGCGTGGGCGCATCGTTCAGCAACACACCACCCCCGCCGTTCACCTGCGCATCGACAAAGCCGGGGGCCAACAGGCCATCGGCCCGATCCACCCGCAGGCCACGGGGCAGGTCGGCCACCGGCTGCACCGCCACGATGCGCCCGGCATCGACCACGACCGCCACATCGTCGT
>JAUXPG010000418.1 GCA_030683915.1 Gemmobacter sp. | reverse complement strand
CAAGGTGTTTGTCGATACCGCGCCGGTGATGGAAAAGCCGCTGGCACAGGCGGCGGGGCTGGGGTGGCAGGGCAAGCACACCAACCTGCTCAGCCGCGATTTCGGGAACTGGGTATTTCTGGGCGCGATCTTTACCACCCTGGATCTGCCCGCCGATACCCCCGAAACCGACCACTGCGGCAGTTGCACCGCCTGTCAGGACATTTGCCCCTCGCAGGCGTTTCCGGCGCCTTACCAACTCGATGCCCGGCGCTGCATTTCCTACCTGACCATCGAACACAAAGGTCCGGTGGACGAAGCGCTGCGCCCCGCGCTTGGGAACCGGATCTACGGATGCGACGACTGCCTTGCGGTTTGCCCGTGGAACAAGTTCGCAGTGGCGGCGCGCGACATGGGCTATCAGCCCCGTGTCGGCGCGCCCCCGCTTGCCGAGCTGGCGGCGCTGGATGATGCGGCGTTCCGGGCGCGGTTCGCGGGCAGCCCGGTCAAACGCATCGGGCGGGACCGTTTCGTGCGCAACGTGCTTTATGCCATCGGCAATTCCGGGCTGCCCGCGCTTGCCCCTGCGGCGGCGGCCTTGCTGGCCGATCCCGACCCGGCGGTGGCCGATGCCGCCGCCTGGGCGGTGGCACGGCTGGGCTCACGCGCCACGCAGGGGTAACATTGCCGTGTAGGCCGCCCCGATCTCGGCAATGTCCTGCCGTCCGGTGTTCGGGGGACTTGGGTGGTGGCCCGATCCGTGGCAGGGTGGGCGCCCGTCCATCAGCCCAAGGAGGATGCCGCATGTCCCGTCACATCGCAGATCGTCGCACGCCGACCAGCGGAGACAAGACCCGTGCCTTTCTCGAAATCGCGCGCAAGGAAGCGCCGCACCCCGCCGTGATCGCACTGACCCGTCAGCCGCGCAGCCCGCGCAAAGGTGACAAGACGGCTCAATTCGTCCGTATTGATCGCGGTCGCACGGCCTGACCGTCACGCCGATGCCATGATGTGCCGGTATCCCACCCTTCAGCAACGGAGGCAGCGATGCGGCACACCAGACATGGGGACCGGGCCAAGGCCCTGACAGGATTGCAGGCGTTCTGGGCCTATGCCCGGCGCGAAACCGCGCAGTCGGAACCCGTCTTGCTGGATATGATGCGCCGGCGGCAGGCCCGTCTGGCGCTGCGCCGGGTTCCGCGCCCTGCCTGATCACCGCGCCCCGCTGAGGGCGCGGCGTTGGTTCGCGGGGTCAGGCCCGGACCAGCCGTTCATAGGCGTCCGACACATCGCGCGTCAGCTGGCCGACCTGGAAATGATGGTCGCCGATCTGGCCCACCGGGGTGACCTCGGCGGCGGTGCCGGTCAGCCAGCACTGCTGGAATGTCGGCAATTCCTCGGGCAGGATGTGGCGTTCATGCACCGTCAGGCCCATGTCACGCAACATGGCGATGATGGTCTGCCGGGTGATCCCGTTCAGAATGCAATCGGGCAGCGGGGTGTGGATTTCGCCGTCCCGCACGAAGAACACATTGGCCCCGGTCGCCTCGGCGACGTAGCCCCGATAATCGTAAAACAGCGCGTCCGAACAGCCCTTGGCCATCGCCGCGTGCTTGGACATGGTGCAGATCATGTAAAGGCCCGAGGCCTTCGCCGCCGTAGGGATCGTCTCTGGCGACGGGCGCTTCCACTTGGCGATGTCCAGCTTGGCGCCTTGCCATTTCGCGTCGCCGTAATAGGCGCCCCATTCCCAGCAGGTCACGGCCATGCGCACCGGATTGCGGTTGGCGGCAACACCCATGTCCTCGCCCGAAGAGCGCCATGCCAGCACCCGCACATAGGCATCGGTGAACCCGTTCGCCTCCAGCGTCGCGCGCTTGGCCTCCTCGATCTGGTCAACGGTATAGGGTATCGGCATGTCGATCATTTCGCCCGACTTCAGCAGGCGTTCGGAATGTTCGCGGCTTTTGAAGATCTTGCCGTTATAGCAGCGCTCGCCTTCGAACACCGACGAGGCATAGTGCATGGCATGGGTCAGGATATGGACCTTGGCATCGCGCCAGTCCACCAGCGTGCCATCCATCCAGATCTTGCCGTCACGATCATCATAAGAACCGGTCATCACCCCTCCTTCGCCCGCAGGCTTTGCATTAGTTGCGCCCGATAGGTCCGTTTCGGACATGATCTTGCGCCAAATCCCCATGGGGTTACCGATTCGGGCTTGGAAAGTCAACAAGGCTGACATAAAATCCCACCCGAACAGAACACGGGGCAGGCCGATGGACAAGAGCGCCGGGTCAGGCAGCGGCGAGACGCTGCTGTTCCTGACCGACGAGCAGTTGCGAAAGGGAATCGAGGCGATGTTTTTCGCCTATCGCGGCTTCACCGCCGATCCCGACCGCATCCTTGACCAGCGCGGCTATGGCCGGGCGCATCACCGCGCGCTGCATTTCATCCACCGCGCGCCCGGAACCACGGTCAACAACCTTCTGTCCATTCTTGGCGTCACCAAGCAAAGCCTGAACCGCGTGCTGCGCAGCCTGATCGACGACGGGCTGGTCGAAAGCCGCATCGGACGCGAGGACAAGCGCGAGCGCCACCTGTTCCTGACCCCTGTGGGTGCCGAAATGGAGCGCGCCCTTTCCGATGCCCAGCGGGCGCGGATGCGCGCGGCCTACCGCGCGGCCGGCCCTGCGGCGGTGGCGGGCTTCCGTCAGGTGCTGGAGGCGATGATGGACACCGAACAACGCGCGCAGTTCCAGTCGTTGCGCGACGGGGGGAGCTGATGTCCGACTCCGGTCCGCTGCACCTTCTGGTGGTCGATGATGACGACCGTATCCGCGGCCTGCTGCAGAAATTCCTGATCCGCAGCGGCTATCTGGTGACCACCGCGCCCGATGCAGCCCGCGCCCGCCGTCTGGTGGCGGGGCTGGATTTCGACCTGATCGTGCTCGACGTGATGATGCCGGGCGAAGACGGCATCAGCCTGACCCGCGCCTTGCGCGATGCGGGCCAGATGGTGCCGGTCCTGCTGTTGACCGCACGAGGGGAAACTGAAAGCCGTATCGACGGGCTGGAGGCGGGCGCCGACGATTATCTGGTCAAGCCGTTCGAGCCGCGCGAACTTCTGCTGCGCATCAACGCGATCCTGCGCCGTGTGCCGCAACCGCTCAAGACCCCCGCCGCCGCGACCCGCAACCTGATGCTCGGCCCGCTGCGCTATGACATCGACCGCGCGGAATTGTGGCAGGGTGATCAGCCGGTGCGGCTGACCACCACCGAAGTCGCCATGATGCGGATCTTCGCCGCCCGCGCGGGCGAGGTGGTGGGCCGCGACAAACTGGTTGCCGAGCTGGGCGGCGAGGCCGGGCAGGCCAGCGAACGCGCGGTCGATGTGCAGGTCACCCGCCTGCGCCGCAAGATCGAGGCGGACCCACGCCAACCGCGCTACCTTCAGACCGTGCGCGGCGAAGGCTACCGGCTGGCACCCGACTGACCGGCGCTGTTTCGCTCTGACCGAAATATCCCGGGGTGAATTGGCCCGGCACGGGCCAAGAGGGGCAGCGCCCCTTTCCCCGCGCGTCAGCGCGGCGTCACGCCCCGCAACCGCTCGGACCGCCGGCGCAAAAGTTCCACCGTTGTCAGCAGCGCAATCGACACCACCACCAGAATTGTCGCCACCGACAGGATCGCCGGGCTGATCTGTTCGCGGATGCCGTTCCACATCTGGCGCGGAATGGTCTGCTGGTCATGTGCCGCGACGAACAGCACCACCACCACCTCGTCAAACGAGGTGACAAAGGCGAACAGCGCGCCGGAGATCACCCCGGGCAGGATCAGCGGCATGGTGATGCGAAAGAAGGTCGTGGTGGGTGGGGCACCCAGGCTGGCGGCTGCGCGGGTCAGCGACTGGTCGAACCCCACCAAAGTGGCCGTGACGGTGATGATGACAAAAGGGATGCCCAGCGTGGCATGCGCCAGAATCACGCCGATATAGGAATTCGCCAGCCCGGTCATCGAATAGAAGAAGAACAGCCCCGTCGCCGTGATGATGATCGGCACGATCATCGGAGACAGCAGCACTGCCATGATGGCCCGCCGATAGGGCATTTCCGGGCGCGACAGCCCCAGCGCGGCAACCGTGCCCAGAACGGTTGCCAGCAAGGTGGAAAACACCCCGATGATCACCGAATTCTTCGCGGCATTCACCCATGTGGCGTTGCGCCACACATCGCCCCACCACGCCGCGTCGCGCGGCGCTTCGGGCGCCTGCATGCCAAAGGTCAGCAGCACGTCATACCAGCGCAGGGAATACCCATCGGGGTCCAGTGCCAGCATCTTTTCGGTAAAGGTGAAATAGGGCTCGGCGTTGAACGACAGCGGAATCACGATCAGGATCGGCGCCATCAGGAACAGGAACACCAGCCCGCAGATCACGCGGAACGTCCAGTACCAGAGTTTTTCCAGCGGTGTGGCATAGCTTGGCAGGGCCATGATCGCGCGATCCCTATCCCAGCTTCATGTTGTCGATGCCGATCAGCCGGTCATAGAGCCAGTAGAGCACGAGCACCGCCGCCAGCAGGATGGCGGCAATGGCGGCGGCCAGCGACCAGTTGGATTTCGACATGTGAAAGGCGATCAGGTTGGAAATCAGCTGCCCCGACGCCCCGCCGACCAGTGCCGGGGTGATGTAATACCCGACCGCAAGGATGAACACCAACAGCGCCCCCGCCGCGATGCCGGGAATGGTCTGCGGGAAATAGATCCGGCGAAACGCGCACCAGCTTGACGCGCCAAGGCTGCGTGCGGCCCGAACATAGGAGGGCGGGATCGGGCGCATCACGGAATAGAGCGGCAAGATCATGAACGGCAACAGGATATGCGTCATCGCGATGATCGTGCCAGCTTGGTTGTAGATCATCTGAAGCCGGGTTTCCTCGGTCAGGACTCCCGAGGCGACCAGCACGTTGTTGACCACCCCTTGGCTTTGCAGCAGCACGATCCACGATGTCGTGCGCACCAGAAGCGAGGTCCAGAACGGCAGCAGCACAAGGATCATCAGCAGGTTCGAGGTGCGCAGCGGCAGCACCGCCAGCAGATGCGCGACCGGATAGCCCAGCACGAGCGTCATCACCATGATGATGCCCGACAACAGGAAGGTGCGTTCGAACAGCATCAGATAGACCCGGTTCTCGGGTGGGGCGCGTTCGATGCCGCCATCGGGGCTGCGTTGGAGGTCAAGCGCGGACAGGTAGAAATTGGGCGTGAGGGCGCCGGATGCGCCGCGCATCGCTTCCCACAACCGCGGGTCGCCCCACTGCCGGTTTTCGGCCAGCAAGGCCTCCCGGTAGGGCGGCGCCAGCTTGTCGGCGCTGCGGGCGGTGGCGGTGAACAGCGACCGGGTGCCGGACAGATCATAGTTGATGCGGGTGCCGATTTCACCGGCGGTGCGGTTCTGGCGCGCGGCCTTCAGGTCGTCAGCCAGCGCGGCAAACGCCGCCTCGCCCGGTTCGGTGCCGCGCGGATTGGCGGCAAACCACGCTGACAGGTGCGGCATGTTGCGCGAAAATCCGTCGTGATGCACCGACCGGAACAGCATCTGCCCGATGGGTGCCACGAAGGTCACAAGGACGAACAGCAAAAGCGGGGCCACCAACAGGAAGGCGCGCCACTTCGCGCGCGACTGGGCCCGCGCCAGCGCCGATTTCAACGGGCGCCCGTCCGCCGTGCTTAGCACGCCGGTCCGCGTCAGGGTGGTGTCGGCCATCCGTGTCCTCGTGCAAAGCGGGCGGGCGCGCGACATGGGCGCGCCCGCCTCGGGGTCAGGTCAGTTTGCGGCCAGCCATGCGTTGAACCGCTCGTTGAGTTCGCCGTCGCGGTCGACCCAGAATTCAAGGTCGGACGACAGCGCATTGGTCAGGTTCGCGGCTGTGGTGGGCAGGTGCGGCGCCATGTCGGTCGTGCCGTCCTTGAATTTGCCGACCAGCGGCCCCGACGACACGCGCGGCGGGCCATAGCTGATCCATTCCGCCGCTTTCGCCAGGGGTTCGGTGCCGGTGGAGAAGGCCACGAAATCCAGCGCAGCCTGCAGGTTCGGCGCACCCTTGGGGATCACCCATCCTTCGAGTTCGTAGACCTGGCCATCCCACACGATGTCGAAGGGTTTGCCGTCGCCCACCGCCGCGTTGAAGATACGACCGTTATAGGCGATGGACATCGTCACCTCGCCGTCGGCCAGCAGTTGCGGCGGCTGCGCGCCCGCTTCCCACCAGATGATCTGCGATTTGATCGTGCCGAGCTTGGCAAAGGCCCGGTCCACGCCTTCGGGGGTGGCCAGAACCGAATAGACCTCGGCCGCCGGAACGCCATCGGCCATCAGCGCCATTTCCAGGTTGACCTTGGCGCCCTTGCGCATGCCGCGCTTGCCGGGGAATTTTTCCAGATCGAAGAAATCGGCCAGCTTCGTCGGTGCGCCGTTCGGGAACTTGGTGGTGTCATAGGCCAGCACCGTCGAATAAACGTCGGTTGCGACGAAGCATTCGGTCACCGCGCCGGGCAGGAAATCGTCCAGCGCCGCAGTTCCATCGGGGGCGGGCGTCAGGATCGCGGGGTCGATCAGCTCCAGCAGGCCCTCGTCGCACAGGCGCACGGCGTCGGCATATTCGACCGAGGCAACATCGACGCTGACGTTCTTGGCCTCGACCTGGGCCTTGATCGGGGTGGCCGGGTTGTCGCTGTCGGCGGAAATGACGGCGATGCCGGTCTTGGCGGTGAAGGGCTTGTGATAGGCCTCAACCTGACTGACGGTATAGGCGCCACCCCAACCAAGAACGGTGATCTGCTGCGCGGCGGCGGGCAGGGCCAGCCCCGCGAGGGCGGTGGAGAGGATTAGCAATCGTTTCATCGAAGTCTCCCGTGTTGGTGGTTTGTCATTCGTGCCCCGGGGGGTGCGTTTCAGGCCGGGTCCAGCGCGCGCGCATCCTGCGGCGCCCAGCCGATGCGGATCTTCTCGCCCGGTTCCAGACGGCGCTGGCCTTGGGCGTTGCGCGATTTGATGACGAAGTCATCCTGCCCGGTCACGCGCAACCGGGTGCGGAAGATGTCGCCCATATAGATGAACTCCAGAACCTCGGCCTCCAGCGTATGCGCGCCGGTTGGCATCAGGTCGGGTTTGAACTCCACCCGCTCTGGCCGGATCGACACCAGCGTGGCCTGACCCTTGCGGGTGACATTGACCGGGGTGGCCTCTATCAGTTCGCCACTCGCCAGCCGCACCAGCGCGCGGTCAGGGCCGATGTCTTCGACCGTGCCGCGCAGGCGGTTGTTTTCGCCGATGAACCCGGCGACGAAGCTGTTGGCGGGGCGTTCATAAAGCTCGTCCGGCGGGGCAAGTTGCTGGATGCGCCCATCGTTGAACACCGCCACCCGGTCCGACATGGTCAGCGCCTCGCCCTGATCATGCGTGACATAGACCACCGTGATGCCAAGATTGTCGTGCAGGTGCTTGATCTCGAACTGCATGTGTTCGCGCAACTGCTTGTCCAGCGCACCCAGCGGTTCGTCCATCAGGACAAGTGCGGGGTCGAACACCAGCGCGCGTGCCAGTGCGATGCGCTGTTGCTGACCGCCCGACAGTTGCGCGGGACGGCGGCTCGCAAACGCACCCATCTGCACCATGTCCAGCGCGCGAGTGATCTTGGCCTCGCGCTCGGACCGGCCGATCCCGCGCACTTCCAGGGGGAAGGCAAGGTTTTCGCCCACCGTCATATGCGGAAACAGCGCATAGTTCTGAAACACCATGCCGATGTCGCGTTTGTGGGGTGGCACCTGGTTGATCGGGCGCCCGGCCAGCCGGATTTCGCCGTGGGTTGCTGTTTCGAAGCCCGCCAACATCATCAGGCACGTCGTCTTGCCGCTGCCGGACGGCCCGAGCATGGTCAGGAATTCGCCCTTGCCGATGGCGAGGTTGAGGTCCTTGACCACCAGCGTTTCGCCATCATAGCTTTTCTGCACGCGCTCGAATTGCACGAACGCCGCATCCTGTTGCGGTCCGGCCAAGCGGGTCTCCCTGATTTCGGCAGTTGCCTGCACTCTTGTTACATCGAGTTAACGCTGCGCTGCGCCGGTTTGCAACCGTTTCATGCCCCGCCCGATGGATTTCGCCGCATCGCAGCATCGGCGGAGGCGGAGTTTTGCAAAACTCCACTGTGGACTTTCGCAAAAGCCCGTGACGGACCCTTCAAAGGGTCCGCCGCCGAAGCCTTTTCCCAAGGCTTCGGCGGCGTTTCCTTAACCAGGAAACGCTTACGCCCGGCGGGACCGGACCATGCCGACGATGTCGTAGACCTCGTCAAGGATCGGGCGGGCGATGGCGTCGGCGCGGTCTGCACCCCGGCCAAGCAGCCGGTCGATTTCGGCGGGGTCTTGCATCAGGCGGCTCATTTCGGTGGAGATCGGCGACAGCACCGACACCGCTAGGTCGGCCAGCGCCGGCTTGAACACGCCGAACCCTTTGCCGCCGAACTCGGTCAGCACCTCGGCGGGCGTCTGGCCCGAAAGGGCTGCGAAGATGTTCACAAGGTTGCGGGCTTCGGCGCGGTTGGCCAAGCCTTCAGGCGTCTCGGGCAGTGGCTCAGGGTCCGTCACGGCGCGCTTGAGCTTTTTGGCGATGGCGTCGGCATCGTCTGTCAGGTTGATGCGGCTGGCGTCCGACGGGTCGGATTTCGACATCTTCTTGCTGCCGTCGCGCAGCGACATCACCCGGGTCGCTGCGCCTTCGATCACCGGGATGGTCATCGGAAAGCAGTCGACCTTGTAATCATGGTTGAACTTCGCGGCGATGTCGCGGGTCAGTTCCACATGCTGCTTCTGGTCCTCGCCCACCGGCACATGGGTGGCGCGGTAGGCCAGAATGTCGGCCGCCATCAGCGCCGGATAGGCATAAAGCCCGAGCGAGGAGTTTTCCGCGTTCTTGCCAGCGGTCTTGTCCTTGAACTGCGTCATGCGG
>JAUXPG010000334.1 GCA_030683915.1 Gemmobacter sp. | reverse complement strand
TTAGTTCCGCCAATCGCTGGGTATTGGTATCATAGGCACGATAGCGTAAACCCTTCATGTCTTCGACGCTATTGATTTCACGCACCGAATACAGCCCCTGCGGCGCCCAGAGTTGCGTATAGAGCAATTTCAGATTTCGCTCAGCCAGTGCCTGTTCCAGCGCAGGTTTAGATGCTTGGTACAAGTTCCAGGCGTCCTGCTGACTGGTGGCTAGGAAAGGCAGCGTATCCAAACCGAAGATCAGGTCTTCATTGGCGTGCGCGCCCATAAAGCGCTCGCCGATCGGAACTTGCCCTTCGCGCACGGCGCGCATGATCTCGGCACCGGCATAGAGCGACCCGCCAGGATGAACGACGATGTCGATCAAGCCGTTCGTGCGCATCCTCACATCGTTGGCGAAGTCACTAAACGATCGGACGATGAAGCTATTGGCCCCATAGGCCGATGGCATGTCCCATTTCTGGGCACTTTGTGCAAAGGCACTGCCACTTGCGACGGCTAGGGCGAGTACGCTGCCTGCTAAGGTACGACGTAGGATCCGGAAGGCGGTCATCTGGTAGCTCCTGATTGGAAGAGTCTTTGCTCTGGCGTTTCAGTCGGCGGTAAACAGACGTCGTTCGAAGCTGGTTAAAGTTTCGCACCCGGATTCCGTGACCCGGACGCTTTCGCTGAAGCACATGCCGAAACTGTCGAGGAACAACGTCGGAATCACATGGAAGGTCATGTTAGGTTGCAGAATAAGTGGCTCGTCGGGCCGGATAGAATAGATGTGGCCCTCAGACCAGTTCGGCGGAAAGCCGATCCCGATGCCATAAGCAGCGCGGTGACGGAAGAACTGCTGCAAACCCTTGCGAGCGAGCGCTTCTCGGCAACTCTGATCCACTTCGGCGGCAGAAATACCCGGCCGAATGCTGGCGATTGCAGTCTCTAATACTTCCTGCAAAGCATGGGCTGCCTCCAGATGCTGCGGTTGGGCCGGCCCCGCGATAACCGGACGCGACAGCATCGCGTGGTATCGGTCAACGCACCCTGCCGCTTCCAGCAACACCACATCGCCCTGCCGGATTTGCCGCCTACGCCACATCGCAAAACAAAGTGCGGTCGTTTCGCCTGCCACCACCAACGGCGGATGGCCCAAATACTCGGACCCCGCGGCGATGTTGGCGGCGAACATTGCCGCAGCAACATCGTTCTCGGTGCGCCCTGGAGCTACTGTGCGAATGGCAGCTTCAAGTCCCGCCTCGGCGGCCCGGGCTGCCCTGCGCATAAGGGCGATTTCGGCTTCGGTCTTGATCATGCGATGTGGTTCGAAGACCCCCGCCCAGTCTCGCAGTTCACTGGCGACTCGGCTTGCGAGGCGCTTGTAATCCCGCACAGTCAAGTACCACGCACCGGTTTCAACACCGATCGGCGCCCCTGGCTTCAGTGCTCGGGCTAGATACCCTGCAAGCACCTCGATTGGATCGTCGGTATCGGAAATGGCGATAAAATCGTCGAACACTCCATGTGCAAGCGCGAGAGCGCGATTGACCGTACGCGAAATGACCACAGGCCGACCATTCAAGGGCACAAAGATTGCTTGGAACGTAAAGTAGCCGATCGTCTGGTAACCAGTGAGCCAGAAGGTGTTCTCTGGGTCGAACAGTAGCACGCCAGCTACGCCACGTTCTGCCATCTCGCCCTGAACCAGTACCAACCGCTCCGCGTAAACCGAAGGGTCAAATGGCAGGAGGTCGGCGAAGTGGTTCCGATCCTGTGCGGTCATGTCGTCCCCCATCATCGATTTCCGGACCGTTCGTCCTGTCACGTTAGCTTGCGTCGGCGATAAGGAGAAATTGTTTTATTTGTCACCAGACTAAACTTCGGTTATAGCAAAGACGTGCAGAACATCCGGCAGGTCGAAGTATTCAAAGCAGTGATGGAATGCGGCTCGGTGTCCGAGGCCGCACGGCGCCTGAATGTTTCCCAACCATCGGTGAGCAAACATCTTTCGCTCTTGGAGTCGCGGGTTGGTCTTTCGCTGTTCCTGCGCACCGGAAACCGCCTCATCCCCAATTCCGAAGCCGTTGCGCTACACCGGCAAATCGAGCAGGTCTATTCTGGGCTCGCGCGCCTCGATGGCTTCATGAAGGACCTGTCGCAGCACCGGCATGGCGAAGTGCAGATCGCTGCGATGCCACTGATTGCTCATCGCTGGCTGCCAGAGGTCGTCGCCCCCTTGCTCAAGCGCTATCCCGAAGTCTCCGCTTCGTTTCCGGTACGCAGTTCCAACTGGGTCGAGAAATGGGTGGCGGCCGGTCGCGCTGATCTTGGCATTGCCATGTCGGGCAACATGAACGGGGTTACGGCAGAGACACTGATGGACCTACCCATGGTCGCGGTGATGGCTGACACACACCCCCTCGCCGGAAGCGGTCCTTTGGAAGAAGGCGATCTTGCTGGCCAAAGTCTGATCACGCTGTCCACATTTGATTATTCGCCCACGTTTTTCGAAGATATGTTGCGACCGCTCCTGCGAGAGTCTGGGCGTCGCATCCAAACCTTCACCACTTATGTCGCTTGTGAACTGGCGCGTCAGGGGCTGGGTATCGCTCTGGTCGATGCGCTGACGGCAATGAACTTTCAGCAGGAGGGGTCGGGACTGCGTGTGCGCCAATTGGTCGAGACACGATCGATCCGAATAGCACTGTTAAGTGCGGCAAATTGGCCGCGAAGCGCCCTAGCAGACCAGTTCATGGTGCAAGTGCGGGAGCAGTCTCTGCTAACCATGGGGCGTATCGAGCGAATGCTTAACGCTCCAACCATGGGGGTGGATGGTATTGGGATGGGTATTCCTGCAGCCCATTCACCGCGTCGTCGGTGAGAAAACGTAGCCACACCCCTTGCTTCTGTTGAGGACAACGCGTCCGCGCGCCGGGCGATTGCTCAACCCGCGCCAAAAGGCGTAGATCAATCAGCGGTTTCGGTCACGGCAGGATGAAAGACCAGTGGAAGGTTAGCAAGGCAATAATCCAGGCGCAGAGGGCAGCGTTGCTCTTGCGCCGCCGCTTGGCTAGGCTTCTGCAGGCACCAAAGCCATCGACGTGGAGACCGCCGCCGATAAGCCCCGGTCGGGTTTCCAGCTCATCCGTTCCCCGACTTTCCGTAAAGTCTTAGCCTACGGCTGGCAGCGACAGACCCTTCTATGGCCGATCATCGGCTCCATGCGCCCACAGCTGACAGACCTTCGACCTGCCCTTGCCCGGAGCGAGACACAGTAAAGGGGTCTCGTCGCAGAAGACGCGGGGCTGCGCCCGAATGAGCCCGAGCAGACACAGTTGCACTGGTTTGAGCCACTAGGCGCCCGCGCAACCCAGCCCCCCAAGGCGGTGAAGCAGGAAGTGCCAGCCGAGGTTCGCGACGACGACATGCGCGACCAGCGACTTGGACCTGTGCCACCGATCATCACCCGCGCCCGCGCCGAGGACTGGATGACACCTTACCCGCAGGACCGGCAGGCGGCAGGCGCATTTCGGCCTGATCGTGCTGTCACCATCGCGGCCGCACCGACAGGATCCACCCGGGCCAGTCACCACCATTCGATTACTGCCGATCTCCACCTTGATCCGCCCGCTTTCGCTTCAGACCTGCTGTCGCCTTGTCGATATAGGCAGAACAGGCCCGCGCGTCGGTCCGGCAGGCCTCAGGCAAGGCCTCGCCCTTGTCGCGGGCCAGCTTTTCGGCGAAGGCGATCTGCTTGTCGCTTGGTGGCCGTGCAGGCGCTGTCTTCATGGCCTGCTCGATGAAAGCCGAGAGATCGCGTGCAGAGTGCAGCGCGCCCTCAGGGATCGGGACGCCAGACCGTTCAGCCAGGGAGCGAGCGAGCTCAATCTGCTTTTCGGATGGGGCGCGCAGGCCCCCTGCCTCGCCCTCCTGCGCCCCCGGCGCTGGCCGCGGCCCCAAGTGCTCCTCGAGAAAGGCACGGCAGGCCGTCCCATCGGTGAGAACCTTTTTCGGCAGATCGATTTTCTTGCGCTGCGCAATCTGGCGGGCGGCGGCGATCATCTTGTCGCTGGGCTTGCCGACTTTCCCGATCTGGATGGTCACGCTGGACGCCTCGGCGATCTTGCGGATCTCCTTTTCGGTCTCGGCGGCAATTCTGGTCACCGCATCGATGGCGCTGATCTGCTGGCGCTCGACGGCGTCGAAGATGGTCTCCCAGGCGGCGGTGCGGCCCGGATCGACAAGATTGGGCGCGACTTGCCGGATGGTGCGATAGAGAAGCATGCCGCCGTCGGTGGGCATGAGGCTCTTTCCTTTGGTCTGCAGCTGGCCTTGGACGAGCAAGCCCTTGACCACGTCGCCGCGCGTTGCCGGCGTTCCGATCCCCTTGGCCTCTTTGAGGCGCTTGCGCAGCTCAGGCTGGGCCACCAGCCGCCAGGCCTCCTTCATCACCCGGATGAGCGAGCCTTCCGTGTAGCGCGCCGGCGGCCGCGTGGTGACCGTGCGCAGCCGGGTCTGCACCACGTTCGCGGGTTCCCCGTCCTTCAGGGGCGGAAAATCAGGACCTTCATCGGCGCCCCCGCCCAGGATGGCACGCCAGCCAGGCTTGAGCGGAACGCGGCCCGAGGCGCGGAATGTGAAGCTCTGCCCTGCATGAGGCACTTCGATCCAGGCATCGGTCTGGCGGAACTCGAAGTCCGGCGCCAGGGCGGCAAGATACTGGCGTGCGATCATGTCGAACAGCCGCGCCTCATCCTCATCGAGACCCGGCACCGCCGTGGCAAACCGTTCGGCCGTGTTGACGTTGGGGATGATGGCGTAGTGCGCGAGCCCTTCGAGGGCCTTGTCGGAGAAGTGTCCATCCTTGCCCTTGCGCACGATAGGAGACGCCAGCAACGCCTTGTGCGGTGCAAAGGCCTTCAATCCCGTCAGGGCCCCAACCAGGCGCGGTACATCGGGGATGTTGTTTTCCGGCAAGTGCTGCGCCTCGCCCCGCGGGTAGGTGATGAGCGTATGTTCGGAATAGAGGCGCTGCGCCACCTTCAGGGTCTGCTCGCCCGACCACCCCAGTCGCGCTGACGCCGCCGACTGGAGGGCCGTGAGATCGAAGAGCTTGGGGGGCGCCTGGGTCTTGCTGGCCGACCGCATCCGTAGCGGCCCGCTCCAATCCTTCGCGCCAGCCGCCAGAGCGACAGCAAGCGCCCGGTCCCGGATCCGCCCGTCGGTGGTTTCCCGCGCGGCCAGTGCTTCCTCGTCGGCGTGAAGCTCTTCGCCCTCCGTGGGCTCGTCGCTGCGCCTGTCGGGGTCCGCACCCGGCAGCCGGGCACAGGTGAGCGTAAGGCGGCCGCCTGCCACCACCGTCTCGGCGTCGACCTCGAAAAGGTCCTCAGGCTTGAAGGCGAGGATCTCCTCTTCGCGACGGCACACGATGCCCAGCACCGGGGTCTTCACCCGGCCGATCCCGATCGCGCCCTTGCTTCCGGCCGCGCGCAGCGAAACCGTCGCTGCGCGTGTCAGGCTCAGGTTGCTGACTTGGTCGGCCTGTTCTCGCGCCTGCCCCGACTGATAAAGACCGGCAAAGCGGGCATTGTCGTGCAGCTGGGCAAAGGCCGTGCGCAACGACTGGGGGTCTTCGGCGTTGAAGATGGCCCGGCGGACCCGGCCGCGGAACCCGATGAAATCGACGATCTCCTGACCGATCAACTGGCCCTCGCGATCGCAATCTGTCGCAATGATGATTTCGTCGGCAGAACGCGCAGCCTGGCGGATGGCATTGAGATAACTCGTCTTCCCCTCGGCCGGCTTCTTGCCAAAAAAGCGCCCCGTCCAGAGCAGGTCCGTGCTCCAGGTCTTCCAGTCTTCCCGGACATCCTCCGGCTCCTCCAGCGTCACGATATGCCCGGCGGCAGGAAGGATGTCTCCAAAGCGGGTCCCGAGAGCTGTCCGGAGGGCTTTGGCTTGCGAGGGCTTCTCGCAGATGACAAGGCTGGGCATTTTGCGTTATTCCTGATGTCGCTTCACGCAGGATATGGTCCGGCGGGCCTCGGTTCGCCAGAAAAATCGCTATAGGACTCGGGAGGCCGAAGTGGATCGGCAAGAAACTCGGCCTCGAATTTTCCCAGCGGAAAGTCTCGCTGCGCCGCAAGCAGTTGTGCTTGGCGAATTTCGAACAACGCCATCTGGCAGCCCTCCGCCGGTCCCATGAGGCCCGTCAAGGTCAGAAAGGCCGTGCGGGCAAATGCATAGCCCTCAGAGAGGGCCGCATCGGGATGCGCCGCGCCCAGGATGATTTGCTTGCCAGGACCGGTTCCGGGACCACGTTTGAGGTAAGCGCGCTCGACGGCCGCGGCTTGCGTAAGGGCAAGGGCCAGATCGCTGCCAAAGACAAGGTCCGCCTTCAAGGACGCCAGGCTCGCGGCGCGCTCCGGTTCCTGGTCTTCCAGGACGGCGCCGAGGGCCGCGGCAAACAGACCGCAGGCGGCCTCGACATGCAGGACACGTGGAACGCCCAGTGGTGCCGCGACACGCGCGAACCAGGCACAGGCCTCATCTTCTGCCGCTCTCGGCTCGACGCGCACCACCCGGTGGCGTTCCAGCAAGAGGCGCGACGAGGCGGCAAGCTCGGTTTCGAAATCCATCAGCTTTTGGAGCACCGGCATGGCCTCGCTGCCCAGGCGCACCACGAGGGCTTGTGGCGACCATGGCCGCCCGGCACCCCAAGCGCTGACCGCCTCTTCCCCGGCAGAGGCCCCAGGGGCGGGCAGGAGGCAGGATGGAAAGTTCCGAAGGTCCGGCTCCTGGTCGGCGGCATTGGGAAAGAGCGGCACCGTGACCACCCGGGGCGTCCATTCGGGCAGGCTGGGCGCAGGGGCTGCAGGCGCGGCCTGCGGTTCGGGACGCCGATCCTGCACCTTGCCTGGGGCGGGCGACCCTTCCGGAGCGGGCACGGCAGGTCCCCGTCCAGACTGCAAGGGTGCAAAGGGCGCCCGTTCCCCTGGCGCGGAGGGCGGCGGGTCTTGGGGATTGTCCGGCAGGGCCTTGGTGGGCCACCCGTTCCCAGGCGCCTGAACTTCCGGCGGCCTGGTGGTCAGGTTGCGGCTCGGCTCCTCCGCTAGCCGGGCAACATGACTGAGCAGGCCTTCCATCACATCCGGCGAGGCTTTCTCGCAAGCCTGCGTGAGAAGCGACTCCAGGGCATGCAGACCAGTTTTTCTCGGGGGATCCAGATCGCAAAGCTCCGCAAGATCCGAACACACCTGGTCGAGGCGTGCCGGATCTTCGATCCTGCGCGCTGTCGCCAGAATGGTCTTGAGGAGCACCATAGAGACCATGGGCGCAGCCCGCGTTCTCTTTAGCCACTCCGAAGGCCCGGTTCAGGGCCTCGGCATCAAGGCGCATGCCGCCGTTGAGGGGCCCTGGCATCTGCATCAAGGGCGGGACTGAACAGAGTTGGTCGAGGAGCCTTCCCTCGTGATCCACGATCCGACGCAGCGTGGCGCGCGTCACCACGTCCCCCGAGTAGACCATGCAGGCCGCACCCTGCATCACGGTGGTCTCCGTCACAGGATGGCTGCCCACGACATGCAGGTAGCGATCTGGCCCGACAAACGTGCGCATGAAGCGCAGCAGGTCCGCATCACTGATCTCGTCGCCGCGGAAGTTTGTCAGGTAGCAGCGGACCTCTTCGCCGCAGAATGCGACTTGACGGCTGCGCATTGCACGGGTCTCGACATAGGCAAACCCGCAGTTGTCCCATGTCGTCTCTTCATCGAACCAGTCGAGGATGTAACCGATTTTCACCTTTTCCTGAAGACCATTCAAGAGCATCCATCCTTCCCCCTCACGCAGGTCCAGCTTGGAATTCTCGGGCGGCTCGACTTTCATTTAGATCGTC
>JAUXPG010000306.1 GCA_030683915.1 Gemmobacter sp. | reverse complement strand
GGCCAGCGGCGTCTTCACAGTCGGCTCGCCAGCCCAGACGATGCGCTTTTGCGTGCCAGGCGTGATGTCCGAGAACACAGATTCCCGCTGGACCAGCCAGCTGTCCAGATCATCGGGCAGGGCGGCGGCGTTGAACATCGGCGGTGCAATCGCCACCTCGCGTGGCCAGACCCACAGTCCGACCGCCAGAACCGCCAACACGGCCAGCACCCGCCCGAGCCATTTCCCGAAACTCCGCATGTCACCCCCCGACGCGCGCCAGAACCTCGTCCAGCGCGGTCTCGATCATGACGATGCAATCGGGCGTTGAAAAGCGGTGATCCGCCCCCTTCACCAGCATCAGGCGGATATCCGGTCCCGTCGCGTGATCCAGCAGTCGCAGCGCCACCGAGACCGGCACATCCGCATCCGCCGTCCCCTGCAACAGCCGCACCGGAAACGGAACGTCCAGCGGGCTGCGCAGCACCAACCGCTGCCGCCCGTCCTCGATCAGCCGCCGGGTGATCACATAAGGCCCATCGGAATAGTCCGACGGCAATTCCACCCGCCCCGTCGCGGCCATCTCGTCGCGCTGCGCCGGCGTGAACCCGTTCCACATACTGTCTTCGGTGAAATCAGGCGCCGAAGCGATGCCGACCAGACCCGCCACGCGGCCCGGCAGCGCCCGCGCGACCAGCAGCGAAATCCACCCACCCATCGAGGACCCCACCAACACCTGCGGCCCGGTCGTCAACGCCGAAACCGCAGCCACAGCATCCTCGGCCCAATCCCCGATGCACCCGTCAAGGAAGTCGCCCGAACTTTCTCCATGCCCCGAATAATCAAACCGCAGGAACCCGCGCCCGCGCCGCGCCGCCCAGTCCTGCAGCGCCAGCGCCTTGGTCCCGCCCATGTCCGACTTGAACCCGCCCAGAAACACCACGCCGGGGCCGCGGCCCGTCGTCTGGTTAAAGGCGATCCGCCGCCCTTGCTGCGTCTCCAGATACTCCGGCATCGCACCCTCCCCCGCCTGTCGGCCAATCCTACCCCCGCAGCGCCGCCGCTTCCATCCTTCGCTTCGACCCAAATATCCCGGGGGGTGAATGCGCCGCAGGCGCAGAGGGGGGCAGCACCCCCCTTCCTTGCCCTTGACTCGCCTCCAAGCGCGCCGCACAACGCGCCCACACCACCCGCAACCGGGCGTTTCGTGGGCGCCAGACCGACGAGGAGCATGGCCATGAGCCAGATTTCCCTGACATTCCCCGATGGCAATGTCCGCCAGTTTCCTGCTGGCATCACGCCGGGCGAAGTGGCAGCCGCCATCGCCCCGTCGCTTGCCAAGGCGGCGATTTCGGCACGCGTGAATGGCGTCCACTGGGACCTGCAGTGGCCCATCCCCGCCGATGCCAACCTGTCGATCCTGACCCTGAAGGACGAGGCCCCGGCGCTCGAACTGATCCGGCATGACCTCGCCCACATCATGGCGCGCGCGGTGCAAGAGATCTGGCCGGATGTGAAGGTCACCATCGGCCCTGTGCGCGACCACGGCTGGTTCTATGATTTCGACCGCGCCGAACCCTTCACGCCCGAAGACCTCGGCGCGATCGAAGCGCGCATGAAGCAAATCATCAACGCCCGCGAACCCGTCAAAACCGAACTTTGGGATCGGGAAAGGGCGCGAAAGTACTACGAAGACCGCGGCGAACCATTCAAAATCGAACTTCTCGACCGGATCCCTGCGGATCAGGACATCCGCATGTACTGGCACGGCGACTGGCAGGATCTGTGCCGTGGGCCGCACCTTGCGCACACCGGGCAGGTGCCCGCCGACGCCTTCAAGCTGACCCACGTCGCCGGGGCCTACTGGCTGGGCGATGCCAGCCGCCCCATGTTGCAACGCATCTACGGCATCGCCTTTCGCAACCGCGACGACCTCAAGGCCCACCTTACGATGCTGGAGGAAGCCGCAAAGCGCGACCACCGAAAGCTTGGCCGTGAAATGGGCCTGTTCCACATGCAGGAAGAGGCGCCGGGCCAGATTTTCTGGCACCCGAACGGCTGGAACATCTATGTCACGCTGCAAGATTACATGCGCCGCCAACAAAAGCGCGGTGGCTATGTCGAGGTGAACACCCCGCAGGTGGTGAACCGCAAGCTGTGGGAAGCGTCGGGTCACTGGGCGAACTATCAGGAAAACATGTTCATCGTCGAGGTCGAGGAAGAACATGCCAAGGCCAAAACCGTCAACGCGCTCAAGCCGATGAACTGCCCCTGCCACGTGCAGATATTCAATGTCGGCTTGAAATCATATCGCGACCTTCCACTGCGGATGGCCGAATTCGGGTCCTGCGCCCGCTACGAACCGTCGGGCGCGCTGCACGGCATCATGCGCGTGCGTGGCTTCACGCAAGACGATGCGCATATCTTCTGCACCGAGGCCCAGATTGAAGCCGAAGCTAAGCGCTTCATCGACTTTCTGGCAGCCGTCTATGCCGACCTTGGGTTCGAACAATGGCGCATCAAGCTGTCGACCCGCCCCGAAAAACGCATCGGGACCGAGGCCAGTTGGGATAACGCCGAATCCGCGCTTGCCAATGCCGTCACCGCCGCCGGGCACGCCTTTGAAATCTTCCCCGGCGAAGGCGCGTTCTACGGTCCCAAGCTCGAATTCGTGCTGACCGATGCCATCGGACGCGACTGGCAGTGCGGCACGTTCCAGGTGGACCCGAATCTCCCGGAACGGCTGGATGCAACCTACATCGGCGAAGACGGCATGAAACACCGCCCCGTCATGCTGCACCGTGCCTGCCTTGGCAGTTTCGAGCGCTTCATCGGCATCCTGATCGAAAACCACGCGGGCAAGCTGCCGTTCTGGCTGGCCCCGCGTCAGGTCGTCGTAGCTTCGATCGTCTCTGACGCCGATCCGTTCGTGGAGGAAGTGACGACCGCGCTTACCCTCGCGGGCCTGCGCGTCGAAGCGGACATGCGCAACGAAAAGATCAACTACAAGGTGCGCGAACATTCCGTGGGCAAGGTGCCGGTGATTCTGGCCATCGGCATGAACGAGGTGGCCAACCGCACCGTGTCCGTGCGCCGTCTGGGTGAAACGCGGACCGAATCCATGTCGCTCGAGGCGATTCTGGCGGAACTTTCCGCGGCCGCCACCCCGCCCGACCTGCGCTGATAGCTTGCCGGGGCCGCTTGAGGGCCGCCCCGGCATCACCCGCTTGATTTTTTCCATACCTTTGTCATGTTTGGTGACGCGACGTCAGACTTCTGCCCGCTACCCTGATCTCAGGCAGCCGGAAACCTGGAAGACCGGCTGCGCACGTCCTCGCGGCATGTCGCCCCGGGGGAACGCGACTTGGGAGAAGCGGAATGCCGACGGGCACCGTGAAATGGTTCAATTCCACCAAAGGTTACGGCTTCATTGCCCCGGATGACGGTGGCAAGGACGTTTTCGTTCATGTATCAGCGGTGGAGCGCGCAGGCCTCAAAGGCCTGAACGACAACCAGAAAATCGCCTATGAACTGCTCAGCGGCCGCGATGGGCGGGCGTCGGCGGGCGACTTGCGGCTGCTCTGACCCACGGGGGATGACGGCAAAGGTGGACCGGTGCGCGGCGTCAGCGCACCGGGTTCATGTTTGCATCTTTCAGCATGCAGTCGCGGATCACGTCAGCCCCGCAGCGGCGCGGCTCCAGATCGCGAGTCAGGCAGACCCGGACCTCCTGCACGGCGCGGTCCTTGCAGGTGACGGTGACCATGTCGCGCGTCAGGGTGGGGTTGGCCTCCAAGAACGCGTCCTCCACCACCTTCGCGGGCAGCTTCACCGCCTTGTCCAGCCGGGTAAACACTTCGGGCAACTTGACCTTGGCCATCGCCCGGGCGGAGGTCAGGAAGTACTCCTGTGCCGATAGGCCCGAACAGCGCCCATGTTTTTGCCACTGATGCCACGCCAGCCCGGACGAGCCCATGACCCGCCCCATCGCGGCGGTTTCGGCGCGTGTGGGGTCGCGTTCGGTCGTGCGGCAATAGCTGGGCCAGCCGCGTTCGTTCTGCGGCCACAGTCCGTGCAGACCCCAGCCAAGGCCCGCGCCGTCGCGGCAGCGGTCATCCTTGCGCGCATCGCCTTCCGCCGCGCACCAGTTGGGTGTCCAGCTCAGCGCCAGCACGTAATAATCAAAGTCCGCTGCCTGCACCGGCGCTGCGAGCACGGTTGCAACCAGCATCGCGGGCAGGTGACGCATTTTTCTGTTTCCTCCAACCGCCGACAGGGGTATAGCCAAGCGAATTCCCCGAAAACGAGGATCGGCGGACCCAAGGGTGCGCAGCCGTTTTCCCGGCCCGGGAGAGATTTGTAAAGGAGTGATCCGATGACAAAGCCGCTGATGGCGCGGGCAACCGCAGTCTGGCTGGTGGACAACACCACGCTGACCTTCAAGCAGGTGGCAGATTTCTGCGGTATGCACGAGCTTGAAGTGCAGGGCATCGCCGATGGCGATGTGGCCGGCGGGGTCAAGGGGTTTGACCCGGTGGCCAACAACCAGCTGGACCCGATGGAAATCACCCGGGGCGAGGCTGATCCGCTGTATCGCCTGAAGCTGAAATTCAACGCCGCCGCCGTGGGCGAGGAAAAGCGCCGTGGCCCGCGCTACACCCCGCTGTCCAAACGTCAGGATCGTCCGGCCTCGATCTTGTGGCTGGTCAAGTTCCACCCCGAACTCAGCGACGGCCAGATTTCCAAACTGGTGGGCACCACGAAACCCACCATCCAGCAGATTCGCGAACGTACGCACTGGAACATTGCCAACATCACCCCGGTCGATCCGGTGGCGCTGGGCCTTTGTCGGCAGTCGGAACTGGATGCGGCGGTGCAGCAGGCAGTCAAGAAGAAGGCCGCCGATGGCGTGGTGATGTCGGATGACGAACGGCGCAAGCTGGTGTCGACGCAGACTTCGCTTGGCATGGCGCCCGATGCGCGCATGCCCGACCCGACGGCAGACTTCGTACTGTCGGCCAAGGAAGAAAAGCCGGCCGATTATTCCGATGCCGAGAGCTTCTTCAACCTCCCCGACGCCGACGACGACGAGGATGACGACGACGATCAACTGGTCCGCTGACCTTTGGTCAGCCGTCTGTCAGGGGCCGTGCCGCAAGGCGCGGCCCTTGTCGTTTCAAGGTCAGGTGCTGCCGAAGCCGTTGCTTTCAGCCCACTCGCGCACTGCTTCGCGCCGGGCGCGTGCCACCGGCACCTCGCTGCCGTCAGCCAGAACCAGCGACCAGCCGTCGCGTCCGCGCCTGAGCGCCCGTGCCGCCGCCGTGGCCACCCAATGCGACCGATGCACCCGCAGCCCCCAAGCGGCGGGCAATTGCGCCTCGATGTCGGAAATCCGCCCGCGCAGCATCCGCCGCCCCGCAGCGGTGACGATATGGACATAATGTTCGTCGGAGCTGATCAGCTGAAGGTCGGCCAGCCCGAACCTGTTGCCCAGAAGCACAACACTGTCCGCCTCGTCTGACCTGTCGGATGCCAAGGCCGCGGTGTTGTCAACATCGGCAAAGGTCGGCAGGGCGCCGGGGGCGGCGGCTGAAAGTTTCAACTCCGCCAGCACGCGGCGCAGAAGGAAACTGGCGCACACCAGTTCGCAGGTCAACGACACCACAAGCGTGAACCCGAAGGACAAAGTCACATCCCACACGCTGATCGGCGCAAGGCCAAACGCCTGCCCCAGCGTCGGCGCAAACAGAGCGCAAAAGGTGGCGGCGGCCAGATGCGCCAGCAGGCTATAGCCCGTGCGAAACCGCAGCCCGACTGCAAGCAGAGTCGCCAGATAGACGCCAAAAGTGGTCGACAGCACCAGCGCCCAATGGACGACTGCAACAGCCCCCCGCATCTGCGCGACATCGTCAAAAGGTTCGCTCCAGATCACCACGGCAAATGCCGTAAGCAGCGCGCCCACCATCAGCCGATGACCGAACATTTGCAGCAGTTCACGTGGCGTGAATTGCACCATGCTGCCATTCACGAACAAAATCCGCATGTTACTATCCTGCACTGGCACGCGCTCCGCTAGGTCCGCTAATGTCTGCCCGGGGGTCGGGCGTGATTCTGGTGGGTGGTTGTCCAGTTCGAGTTGCCCGCGACCGACCCCTGCACCCGCTTGTCAATGCACATGACTTTAGCCGCGCGCCTTGCTTCGGCAAGGGCGTTTGTAGCATGTGCCACGAACCTTTTCGCGCGGGCCGTCAGAACCTGCGGCGGGCTCGAAGGGCGGCGGTTATGGTGCCTTCGTCCAGATAATCCAGCTCGCCCCCCACCGGCACACCTTGGGCCAGCGATGACACCTGCACCCCCGAGGGCGCCAGCGCGTCGGCGATGACATGGGCGGTGGTCTGGCCGTCCACCGTGGCCGCCAGCGCAAGGATCACTTCGGACACTGCTTCGGTGCCGATGCGGGCCACCAGATCGGGAATGCGCAGTTCCTCGGGTCCGATCGCATCAAGCGCCGACAACGTGCCGCCCAGCACGTGATAGCGCCCCTTGAACGCGCCCGCCCCCTCCATCGCCCAAAGGTCCGACACGTCTTCGACCACACACAATTCGCCCGTAGCGCGGCGGGGATCGGCGCAGATCGCGCAGATGTCGCCAGAGGAAAAATTGCCGCAGATGGTGCAGTCGCGTGTGGTGGCGGCGGTGCGCGCCATCACCTCGGCCAGTGGCGCCATCAGCAGCGTGCGCTTTTTCAGCAGATGCAGCACCGCGCGCCGGGCCGACCGCGGCCCAAGTCCGGGCAACCGCGCCATCAGGCTGATCAGGGTTTCCACGTCGCCCGACGGCCCTGCCATGATGTCAGAACGGCAGGTTCATACCGGGCGGCAGGCCAAGGCTTTCGGCCAGCCGCTGCGTTTCTCGCTGTGCCATGTCGGCGGCGCGCGATTGCGCATCACGGATCGCGGCAACGATCAGGTCTTCGACCACTTCCTTTTCGCTCGCCACCAGAATGCTGGGGTCGATGTCCAGCGCCTTGACCTCGCCCTTGGCCGTCGCGGTCACCCGCACAAGGCCGGCGCCAGCTTCGCCGGTCACGGTCATCCGCGCCAGATCCTCCTGCATCTGCGCCAGCTTGCCCTGCATTTCCTGCGCGGCTTTCATCATCTTGGCCATGTCGCCAAGGCCACCAAGACCTTTGAGCATGTCATTCCTCCTCGAACGGGTCCCATTCATCTTCGACCGGCGCCAGGGCCTCGGCCTGCGCTTCGGCGGCAAGGGCGGCGGCGCTGCGGATTTCGGCGATGCGTGCGCCGGGGAAGGCGGCCATGACCGCTTGCACCAAGGGGTGTTCCATGGCTGCGGATTCGGCTTCGGCACGGTCCTTGTCGTTTTCTTCGGAGAGCGTCGCGCCGCCACCGGTGCTTACCACCGAAACGCCCCAGCGTTGCCCGGTCCACAGTTGCAACCGCTGCGCCAGCCGTGCGGCAAGGTCGGGCGCGGCATCGGCGGTGGGTTCAAATTCCAGCCGCCCCGGCGCCATCCGCACCGGGCGGATGCCGGTTTCGACCTCGTAGAGCAACTTCATGTCGCGTTTGTCGCGGATCAGGTCGGCCAGCGCGGCCAGTGTGGTCGGCATCGGGCCGGGGGCATGTGCGGGCGCCGTCTGCGCCACAGCATGTGTGGTGGTGCGCTGGGTCGGAGCGCCCGCGCGGGGGCCGCCGCCCCCCGACGATGCGGAAGGCACCGCCGCCGCCAGCCCGCCGGGTTGGTCCGACAGGCGGCGCAATTCGGTCATCAGCGTGTCCGGGTCGGGAAGGTCGGCAACATGCGTCAGCCGGATGACCGCCATTTCCGCGGCCATCATGGCGTTGGGCGCCAGCGCCACCTCCTCCAGCGCCTTGAGCAGCATCTGCCACATCCGCGTGAGAACCCGCATCGACAGCCGACCGGTCATCTGCAGCCCGCGCGCGCGTTCTTCCGGGGGCACGGTGGGGTCTTCCGCCGCCTCGGGGGTGACCTTGAGCACCGAAATCCAGTGGGTGATTTCCGCCAGATCGCGCAGCACCGCCATCGGGTCGGCGCCATCGGCGTATTGCATGCCCAACTCGTTCAAGGCACCTGCCGCATCGCCGCGCAAGATAGCCTCGAAAAGGTCCAGCACCCGCGCCCGGTCGGCCAGCCCCAGCATGGCGCGCACCTGATCGGCACCGGTTTCGCCTGCTCCATGCGAAATCGCCTGATCGAGGAGCGACGTCGCATCGCGCGCCGACCCTTCGGCGGCGCGGGTGATCAGCGCCAGCGCGGCATCGGTGATCTGGGCGCCTTCCGCATCCGCGATGCGGCGCAGCAGGCCGATCATCACCTCGGGCTCGATGCGGCGCAGGTCGAACCGCTGGCAGCGGGACAGAACCGTTACCGGAACCTTGCGGATTTCGGTGGTAGCAAAGATGAATTTCACATGCGGCGGCGGTTCCTCGAGCGTCTTGAGCAGCGCGGTGAACGCGCTGGTCGACAGCATGTGGACTTCGTCGATGATATACACTTTGTAGCGCGCGCTGGCCGCCCGGTAATGCACGCTGTCGATGATTTCGCGGATATCGCCCACGCCGGTGCGCGATGCGGCATCCATCTCCATCACGTCGACATGGCGGCCCTCGATGATGGCGCGGCAATGTTCGCACACACCGCACGGGTCGGTGGTGGGCTGGCCCGCGCCATCGGGTCCGATGCAGTTCAGCCCTTTGGCGATGATGCGCGCGGTCGTCGTCTTGCCGGTGCCCCGGATGCCGGTCATGATGAATGCCTGTGCGATGCGCCCGGCGGCAAAGGCGTTCTTGAGTGTCCGCACCATGGCATCCTGCCCGACAAGGTCGGCAAAGGTTTCAGGGCGGTATTTGCGGGCAAGAACCTGATAGCGCGGCGCGTCGGTCATGGGGCATCCGGGATTCGGGGCACGCCCGACCCTAGGGCCAAGCCGCGCGGCGGTCCAGCCTTGGCGCGGCGCGGTGGTTCGCGGGTAAAGCCGGGCGATGCCCGTGCGCGGGGCGCTGCCGGTTGGTCAGGCCACTTCTGGCACAATCGCCTTGCTTGCGGTATGACTGCGCGAACGTCCCGCACGAACGGATAAGGCATGCAGAAGATCTCGCTTCCCGAGCGACCCCAATGGCGCGAGAAGGCGGCGGAGCTGGGCTTTACCTTTGCCGACATGCACGGTGAACCCTATTGGGAGGAAAGCTCGGCCTATCGCTTCAGTCTGGAGCAGATTGAGTCCGATCTGGAGGACCCAGCCACCGCGCTGCACGCCATGTGCCGCGAGGCGGTGGCCCATATAATTGACAGCGAAGAGTTGATGGAGCGGTTGGGCATTCCCGACGCGCATCGCGATCTGGTTGCCGACAGCTGGCGGCGCAACGAGCCCGAGCTTTATGGCCGCTTCGATCTGGCCTATGATGGCAACGGCCCGGCCAAGATGCTGGAATACAACGCAGATACGCCAACCTCGCTTTATGAGACGGCGTCGTTCCAGTGGTCTTGGCTGGAGGATCAGATCGCCGCAGGCGTCCTGCGTGAAGGCGACGATCAGTTCAACGGCATCCACACCGCGCTGGTGGACCGGCTGGGAGAGCTGTTTTCCGCAGGGACCGATCTTCATTTCACCGCCGTTGGTGGCCAGCCCGAGGATTACGCGACTGTCGAATGTATCGGCTGGGCCGCCCGGCAGGCTGGCCTTGGCGCGCATTACTGCGATCTGGACCAGATCGGCGTATCGCCCGACGGGCAGTTCGTGGACCATGAAAGCCGGGTGATCGGAACGCTGTTCAAGCTTTATCCCTGGGAAAACCTGCTGCGCGATCCTTATGCCGCGCATATAGCCGGGTCGGGCGCGATGTTCATCGAACCGGCTTGGAAGGCGGTGGTGTCGAACAAGGGCCTGCTGGCCGTGCTGTGGCAGATGTTCGAAGGGCACCCGAACCTTCTGCCGGCATTCTTTGCCGCAGATGTTGCCCCGGCGCTGTCGGGTTCAGGCGCCCCAGCCCCGCAGGTTGCTGCGGCCTTCGCCCGTGCCGAAGCGCAACTGGCGACGGGATATGTGTCAAAGCCGATCTTTTCGCGGGAAGGTGCCTCGGTCGACATCATCGAACATGGCCGACCCACGGAAACCGCCGGCAACCGCACCTATGACCAGCACGCCCGCATCCTTCAGGCCTATGCCCCGCTGCCGGTGTTTGATGGGTTTCGCCCGGTGATCGGGGCGTGGATCGTTGGCCAGACCTGCGCCGGGGTTGGCATCCGCGAGGATCGTTCGCGCATCACGCAGGATCTTTCGCGCTTCAAACCCCATTTCATCCGAGACTGAGTTGCCCGGAAAGGCTCTGCCATGACCATCGCCCCCAGAAAACGTTCGCCGCATGTCGCCCTGGCCATCCTTGGCGCTGCCGCGTTCTCGCTGGCCGGATGCCGCGAGGAACAGGTGGATGCCCACGCCTTTCCCGACCTGCAAAGCTGCAAGGCGGCTGCCGCGCAAGGCGGCATGTTCCCGGTGTCGGAGTGCGAATCGGCCTTTGCTGCGGCCCGGTCCCTGCATGTTGAGGCCGCGCCGCGCTATGACAGCCTTGAGGTTTGCGAAGCGCAGCATGGCGCAGGTGCCTGCGGCGACGAGGCTTCGGCGCAGGCGGGCGGGTCGGGGTCCATCTTCATGCCGCTGATGATGGGTTACCTGATGGGCAGCATGCTGAGCAATCAGCGCGGGGTCGCTGCATCGCAGCCGATGTACAAGACGGCAGATGGCAAGTTCACCAATGCCACAGGCACCTCGGCCTATTCGTCGAATTCGGGGACCGGGAAATTGGCGGCGAGCCAGTTTACGCGCCCCCCCAGCACGTTCGACAAACCACCGATGAGCAAGACCGTCGTGCAGTCGCGCGGTGGCTTTGGCGCCAGCGGCACCACATCGCAAGGCGGGTGAACTCCGGGGCCCACGCCCTGACCCGCGAGCTGAGGGATGAGTTAACGCCTGCGCCGTGCTAGGCTTGCGCCGGTCCGTCCCCGGCGCGGCAGAAAGGCGCAGGTCCATGCGAATGCTTCTAAAACTTCCCGCCCTTGCCGCTCTGCTGTGCGTTGCGGGAACGGTTGCCGCGCAGCCCTTGGTGCCCCCATGCCCGTCTCTGACGGCGGACTGTCTTTTGTCCGAGGCAGCGGCCCTTGCCGGGGCAGTGGCCCGGTCCGGCCCTCGCGATGAGATCCACTTTTCGGTTGCTACGGCGCTTGCTGCCCTGGGGCGTCTGGACGACGCAGTGGCGATGGCGGACCAGATCGCCGACCCATATACGCGGGCCGAGGCCTTTGGTGAGATCGCTGCTGCTGCGGCGCGGGCAGGCGCGTTCGACCGCGCCTATGCGATCGCGCTGACCATCGTCGATGCGCGGTCGCGGTCGGCGCGGGTGGCCGCACTTCAGGCCGTGGCCGTGGCGCAAGGGCGAGCCGGCCAGATCGACGCGGCCTTCGATACGGTTGTTGCCATCGACAACCCCTATCGGCGGTCCGAGGCACAGGCCGCCATTGCGACCGCCGTGGCGCAGGCCGGCGACATGCCCGCCGCATTCCGGGCGGCCAGCCGGATTGCGACGAAGTATTGGTTCACCTCTGATCAGCACGAACTCAAGATCGCGTCCGGGCTGGTGTCGCGGTCAGGCGACTTTGACCAGTTCTGGTTCTTCGAAGCGATGGGTGGAATCGCGCAAATTCAGGCGCGCAACGGCGATGTTGCGGGCGCGCTGAAAACCGCGAAATCCATACCAGACATGGCAGGTCGGTCCCGCGCCGCGGCGCGGATTGCCAGCGCGCAGGCACGGGCCGGCGACATTGACGGCGCGCTGGCAACGGCAAGCCGGGTGGAAACCGCCTTCGGTGATCTGGAGGCGATGGTCGCGATTGCCGAGGCCAAGGCGCACGCGGGCGACATTGCAGGGGCGCTTGGTCTGGCGCGCGATATCTTTGCCGCTTATGGCGATGCTGGGGGTATGGTGGCGGTTGCGGTCCAGCAAGCGCGGCAAGGCGATGTCGGGGGCGCCCTGACGACGGTTGCCAGCATCGAGGCGCTGGATGCACGGACACGCGCGCTGGCGGGCATGGCCGTCGCGCTGGTCGGTGCCGGGCGGGCGGACACCGCGCTTGAGGTGGTCGCGCTGATCCATGATCCGCGCGAACGATCCGAGGTCATCCACCGCATCGCGGTGACGCTGGCCGGGGACGGAGCGCCGGAGCGGGCCTTGGACATCGCGGCCCGCTTTGCCGAGCGGCGCGATCACGATGACCTAGTGGTCGCCATCGCTTTGGCACAGGCCGCTGCCGCAGACGCCGAAGGCGCGATGACCACGGCGCTTCACCTCCATGACGACATGTACCGTGCCATCGCCATGGCCGGGATCGCGCCCTTCGTGCGATAGGCGGCGTCATATCTGTCGCGTGGTG
>JAUXPG010000249.1 GCA_030683915.1 Gemmobacter sp. | reverse complement strand
AAAGGCGTTTCAGGCCGGGCTGCTGGCCCGCGCCAACCGGGGCTATCTCTACATCGACGAGGTCAACCTGCTGGATGACCACATCGTTGACCTGCTGCTGGACGTCGCGCAATCGGGCGAGAACGTGATCGAACGCGAAGGGCTGTCGATCCGCCATCCCGCGCGCTTTGTGCTGGTCGGGTCCGGCAACCCGGAAGAAGGCGAACTTCGGCCGCAACTGCTCGACCGCTTCGGCCTTTCGGTCGAGGTGACAAGCCCGCGCGACATCGACACCCGGATCGAGGTGATCCGCCGCCGCGATGCGTTCGACCGCGACCGCGCGGGGTTCATGGCGCAATGGGCCGGGGCCGAAGCCGACCTGCGCGCCCGCATCCTTGCCGCCCGCGCCCGGTTGCCCGACATCGCCACCCCCAACACCGCGCTGCATGATTGCGCCAGCCTGTGCATCGCCCTGGGGTCCGACGGGGTGCGCGGCGAACTGACGCTGCTGCGCGCCGCGCGCGCGGTGGCTGCATGGGACGGCGCGCCAGCCATCAGCCGCGCACATCTGAAATCCATAGCACCCAGCGCGCTGCGCCACCGCCTGCGCCGCGACCCGCTGGACGAGGCCGGGTCGGGCATCCGCATCGAACGCCAGATGGCAGAGGTGTTGCCATAAGCCCCTTCGACCTCAGCCGGGGGCGCGGCGAAGGCCCCGCCCCGGTCACACCGTCAGACCGGGTGGCGCAGGCGGTTGCGTTGTTTCGCGTGGCGCCCTTTGCGCTGGGGGGGCTGTGGCTGCGCGGGCGGGCCGGTCCGGTGCGCGACCGGGTGCTGGCTGCCCTTGCACCGCTGAACCCGGCCAAACTGCACCCGTCGATGCCCGATGACGCCGTGATGGGCGGCACCGATCTGGCGGCGACGCTGGCCTCGGGCCGGTTGGTGCGGCAGGCGGGGTTGCTGGAACGCTGCCCCGTGCTGGTGCTGACCCAGGGCGAAAACTGCCCCGCCGGTCTGGCGGCGCGGATGGCACAGGCGCTGGATGCCGGTGGCCGCGCCGTGGTCGCACTGGACGAGGCGTTTGCCGAAGGCGAAGGGCTGCCCCGCGCGCTGGCCGACCGGCTGGCGCTGTTCGTCGATCTCGACGGCCTGCTGCCCAGCGATTTCCGCCTGCCCCCGCTGACCGAAGCCGCCGTGGCCGCCGCCGCCGCGCGCTTCGCGCGCGTGCAGGTGGCAGACGCGGCGCTGGTGGCGCGGGGGCGTGCCGCCCCCGACCGTGGCATATCGTCCCTGCGCGCGCCGCGGCTGGCGCTGGCTGCGGCGCAGGCCGCCGCCGCCTTGCGGCAGGCCGATGTGGTGGACCGGCAAGACCTTGAACTTGCTGCAGAACTGGTGTTCGCCCACCGCGCCCTGCCCGCCACCGACCCGCCGCAAGACACCGCGCAAGACCCAAGCCCCCCGCCGCCCGACCCCGCCCCCGACAGCGCCGAGGACCAGCCCTTGCAGGAATTCCCGGCCGAGGTGCTGATCGAGGCCGCGCGCGCGATGCTGCCCCCCGACCTGCTGGAACGGTTGGCGCAGGGCCGCACCCGCAAGGCAGGCGGCAGCGGCGCAGGGGCGCTGCGCAAGGGCAACCGGCGCGGCCGCCCGCTTCCGGCGCGCGCCGGACAGGCCAGCCCCGACGCCCGGATCGACCTTGTCGCCACCCTGCGCGCCGCAGCACCGTGGCAGGCGGCCCGCGCGCGCATGTATCCGCGTCTGGTGGACCAGGGGCGCAAGCTGATCTTGCTGCCGTCCGACCTGCGCGCCCGGCGGACCGAAGACAGGTCCGACCGCCTGCTGATCTTTGCCGTCGATGCCTCGGGCTCGGCCGCGATGGCCCGACTGGGCGAGGCGAAGGGCGCGGTCGAACTGTTGCTGGCCCGCGCCTATGCCGCCCGCGACCATGTTGCGCTGGTGGCCTTCCGCGGCACCGGCGCTGAGCTGGTGCTGCCCGCCACGCGCTCGCTCGTGCAGACGAAAAAGCGGCTGGCGGGCGTGCCGGGCGGCGGTGGCACGCCGCTTGCATCCGGCCTGCAGGTGGCACTGGCCGCAGCACAGGCGGCCCGCGCGCGCGGCATGGCCCCCACGCTCGCCATCCTGACCGACGGGCGCGCGAACATCGCGCTCGACGGCACCGCCAACCGCCCGCAGGCTGCACAGGACGCCGGAAAACTGGCCGCCCTGATCGCCGCCAGCGGGGTGCCCGCCGTGGTCATCGACACCGGCTTCCGGCCAACACCCGCCTTGCAGGACCTGGCCCGCAAGATGGGCGCACGCTGGCTGGCCCTGCCACGCTGCGACAGCGGCATCATGGCCGCCGCCCTGTCGGCCAGCATGGAGGCGCCCCGGACATGAGCGGCGACCAGATCCCCGACGACTGGCCGCGCCGCGCGTATTCCACACGCATCCGCGCCATGCCGCACCATTGGCACGTGCAGGTCAGCGGGCAAGGCCCCGACCTTCTGCTGCTGCATGGCGCCGGCGCCAGCGCACACAGTTGGCGCGGGCTGGCACCGCTGCTGACGGGCTACCGCGTCATTGCCCCCGACCTGCCCGGCCACGGGTTTACCCGCACCGCCGAACGCGCGCGGCTGAACCTTGATGCGATGGCCGATGACCTGACGCTGCTGTGTCAGGGTCAGGGCTGGAAACCCGCAGCGATCATCGGGCATTCGGCAGGCGGCGTGCTGGCGCTGCGGATGGCCGAACTGCTGCCCCGCCCGCCGCTTGCGCTCGCCGGGATCAACGCCGCCCTCGGGCCGTTCGAAGGCTTCGCCGGCTGGCTGTTCCCCAAACTCGCACGGCTGATGGCCGTGTCGCCCTTCATGCCGCACCTGCTGTCCGGCCTCGCCTCCAACCGCAAGAAGGTGGAAAGCGTGCTGGCCTCGACCGGGTCCAAGCTGGCCCCGGCGGATGTAGACCTTTATCGCCGCCTGCTGGCGATGCCGCAGCATCTGGACGGCACGCTGAACATGATGGCCAACTGGCAGCTTGACCCCATTCTCGCGCGCCTGCCGCAGACGGCGGTGCCGGTGCTGCTGTTGACCTCGTCGGGCGACCTTGCGGTGCCGCCTGCGGTGTCGCGCAACGCCGCGACCCGCTTGCCGCGAGTCGAGTGTGCGGAACTGCCCGGCTATGGCCACCTTGTCCACGAAGAGGCGCCCGAGGCCGTGGCCACCCTGCTGCTGCCATGGCTCAGCCGTCACATCGCCTCGGGTTCGTCGCGCGTCGTGGCGCGCTGACCGCTCAGCGCGCCGCTGCCGTGGCGGCCCGCGTCTGGGCCAGATGCGGGGCAAAGATCAGGTCCATGTGCCGCGCCAGATAAATCCGCAGCCACGGGGTAAAGCGGTTCGGCCAACGCCGGGTTTCGGCCGCCAGATCATACAGATCGACCCAGCGCGTCTCCGCCACCTCGTCGGGGTTCGGCGCCACGGCCAGCGCCGCCGACGGGGCGCGCGCGGTAAAGATGCGGACCACCTCATGCTCGGTCAACCCGCCCCCGACATCGGCGCGGTATTCCACCTCGCCTGCCGGGGTCATGGCAAGACCGCCGATGCCCAGTTCCTCGGACAGCCGCCGCGTGGCGCAGGCCTCGGCCGTCTCGCCCCAATGCGGATGCGTGCAGCAGCTGTTCGCCCACAGCCCCGGCGTGTGATACTTTGTCAGCGCGCGCCGCTGGATCAGGGTGCGCGCGCCGTCCATCACAAACACCGACACCGCCGGATGGCGCAGCCCGCGGCGGTGCACCTCCATCTTGTCCAGCGCGATCAGGTCACCGCCAACCCATGCGGCGATCAGCGTATCGGTCATGTGTGCACCGGCGA
>JAUXPG010000117.1 GCA_030683915.1 Gemmobacter sp. | reverse complement strand
GCCATCCGCGCGCTTGGCTAAGGCCGGATGATGCGCGACGACTCCCCACCAGACGCCGCCCCGGCGGCGTCTGGGCCTTCGCTGGTGCTGACCGTCCGCAAGACGGTGGACAGGTCGCTTGAACTGGCCTGCGTTGCCCTTGTGCTGGGGGCGGTGGCGGTGGCCTGCCTTCAGGTCGTGATGCGCTATGTCTTCCGGTCGGGCCTTCCCTGGCCCGAGGAGGTGGCCACCTGGGTATTTGCCTGGGCGGTGCTTCTGGGCATGGCGGTGGCCACGGGCCGCGATGCGCATATCTCCATTGACGTGGTGCTGCGGATGTTGCCGCCACGGGGTCAGGCGGTGCTGGGGTTCTGCAACCGCGCCGTGGTCGCCGCCTCCAGCGTGGTCTTGCTGGTGCATGGCTGGGATTATGTGCAGCGCGCCATCGCGGCCTCGCCGGCGCTGCAACTGCCGATGAAGTATTTCTTTTTGGCTGTGCCCGTCGGCGCGGCCTTCAACCTGTTCTTCCTGTTCTGGCCCGACGGGCGGCGCGGCTTCCTGTATGGGGCCGGGGTCGTGCTGGCGGGCGTGCTTGCCTATCTGGCCATCCGTTCGGGCGCTGGCATGATCTATGGCCACGCCGGGGCGCCGATGGTGCTGGTGGGCGTGGGCGTGATCGGCATCATCCTTGGGGTGCCGGTGGCGTTTGCCATGTCGTTCGGGGCTTTTGCGGCCTTTGCCTCGGCCAATCCGATCCTGCTGGTGACGATCTCCCAGAACATGGGGGCGTCCCTCAATTCGTTCACGCTGCTCGCGATTCCGTTCTTCGTGCTGGCGGCGGCGGTGATGAACGCAGGCGGCATCACGCCCCGACTGGTGGAACTCGCGATGATGCTGGTGGGGCATCTGCGCGGCGGGTTGGCACAGGCCAATGTGGTGACAAACACCATGCTGGCGGGCGTGTCGGGGTCTTCGACCGCCGATGCCTCGACCATCGCCAAACTGCTGGTGCCGGAAATGGCGCGGCGCGGCTATGGCCGCCCGTTTGCCGCCGCGCTGACCGCTGCGGGATCGACGCTGGCCAACCTGATCCCGCCCAGCCTCGGGCTGATCATCTATGCCGCGCTGGCCTCGGTGTCGGTGGGGGCGCTGTTCGTCGCCACCATCATTCCCGGCCTGATGGTCGCAGGCGCGCTGATGCTGATGGTCTATATCCTGTCGCGGCGGCGCGGGTATGGCGGCGATCTGCCGAAAACCTCGGGCGCGGAGCGCCTGCGCGCGCTGTTCCTTGCCATTCCGGCGCTGATCCTGCCGGTCATCATTGTGGGCGGCGTGCGCTTTGGCGTATTCACCGCGACCGAGGCGGGCGCCATCGCGCTGATCTACGCGCTGTTCTGCGGCGCGTTCTTGTACCGCAAACTGACCCCGCGCAATCTGGCCGAAGCGATCCGCGAGGCGGTGTTCGACACGGTGGTGATCGTCGTCATCATTGCTGCAGCCGCACCCTTTGCATGGGTGCTGGCCTTCGAGCAGGTGCCCCAGAAAATCGCGGCCAGTCTGGCGGTGCTGGTGGAGCGGCCTTGGCTGCTGATGCTGGCGGTCAACCTGTTCCTGCTGTTCGTCGGGTTGTTCATGGAGATGATCGCCGCGCTGGTGATCCTTGTGCCGATCCTTGTGCCGCTGATCGTGCTGGCCGGGTTCGACCCCATCAGCTTTGGCATCGTCATCGTGATGAATCTGGTGATTGGCGCGTTGACCCCGCCGCTGGGGGTGCTGATCTTCACCACCGCCCGCGCCGGAGGGGCCAACCAGACCGAGACGTTCAGGGCCGTGCTGCCGTTTCTGGCCGTCATGGTCGCGGTCCTGCTGATCGTCGCCTTTGTGCCGGCCCCCACGCAAATGCTGTTGCGCTGGCTGGGTCCCTGACCGCCGAAGATGAAAGGATACCGCCCATGACCCGGACCCGCATCGCCATCGTCGGCCTTGGCATGGCCGTCACGCCGCATGCCCGCGGGTTGGTGGATCTGGCCGACGCGGTCGAGGTGCTGCACGCGTTTTCCCCTTCGGCCCCCCGGCGCGCCGCCTTTGCCGCGCGGTTTCCCTTTCCGTTGGCCGATCATCTGGAGACCATCCTCAACGATCCGGCGGTCGAGGCCGTGGCGGTGTTCACCCCGGCCAACACCCACCGCGACATCGGGCTGGCCTGTGCGCGGGCGGGCAAGCATGTGCTGATGGAAAAGCCGCTGGATATCACCACCGCGCGGGCCGAGGAGCTGGTGGCGGGGTGCAAGGCCGCCGGGGTCCGGATGGGGGTGGTGTTGCAGCACAGGTTCCGACCGGCCGCGATGCGCGCGGCCGAACTGCTGGCCTCGGGCGCGCTGGGGCAGATCGTGGGCTGTTCCACCAACATCCGGCTCTGGCGTCCGCAGGCGTACTACGATGAACCCGGTCGTGGCAGCTTTGCCCGCGATGGCGGCGGCGTGCTGATCTCGCAAGGGATCCACACGCTGGACCTGATGCTCAGTCTGGCGGGGGCTGTCGAACAGGTGGCCGGGTTTGCCGTCACCACCCCGGTGCACCGGATGGAAACCGAGGACATGGTCTGCGCGGCCGCCCGCTTCGCCAATGGCGCCATCGGCACCATTGATGCGACAACCGCCGCCTACCCCGGTTTTCACGAGGACATCATGATCACCGCCGAACACGGCACGCTCGCATTACGCGGCGGGGAACTGGCCGTGCAATTCCATGACGGGCGCCGCGAACGGGTGGAAAGTGACATTTCCGCCGGGGGCACCGGCGCCGACCCGATGGCCTTTCCACATGATTGGCACCGCGCGGTCATGGCCGATTTCGTCGCCGCGATCCGCGAAGGGCGCGACCCGCGCGTGACAGGGGACGAGGCGCTGCGCGTCCACCGGCTGATCGACGCGCTGATCGAGGCGGGCACCACGGGCGGCCCGGTCCGGGTGCGCGCATGACCTTGCGCTTTGCCGCCGTCGGGCTGGACCATCGCCATATCTATCACATGGTCGCAGAACTTGAGGCCGCAGGCGCGGTATGTGCGGGGTACTGCCCCGAAACCAGCGATCAGCGCGTGCTCGACGGCTTTCGCGAACGCTTCCCTGCGTTGGCCGCCCGTCCACGCGCCGAATTGCTGGCCGACCCGTCGATACAGATCATCGTGTGCGCCGCCATTCCCGCCGACCGCCCGACCATAGCCATCGCCGCCATGCAGGCCGGAAAGGATGTGATGGTGGACAAACCCGGCGCCATAACGCTGGATCAGGTGGCAGCGCTCGAACAGGTTGCGGCGGCGACCGGGCGCATCTTTTCCATCTGCTTTTCCGAACGCTTTGTCGTGCGGGCTTGCGAGGTGGCGTCACG
>JAUXPG010000098.1 GCA_030683915.1 Gemmobacter sp. | reverse complement strand
CCAGACCGCCGAAATCCACATCCGCGTCGCACTCATGAACCGCTTCAACGCTCTCGGCACCGCCGAGATTGTCCGCGTCGCCTGACGTCGATGGGGAAAGGGGCAGCCACGCCTCAGGCGTGAGTTACGCAACAACGCCTGATGGTCACATGGCATCCCTGCGAAGCTTGATGACCCGTTCCCGATCATGACCACGCCGTTCGAACGCTAGGCTGACTCCGACGTTCTGCAGCGCAGGGGCGATCCGGCGAAGATGGTCCGACATCAGTTTCGCGGTCTTGGGCCAATCCTGCGTGAAAAGCAGATCATGCAGGCCGCGGAGACTTTGCTCGAGCCGGGTCGCGGTGCCTTCCCATACGTTGCGGTGTGCCAGCAATTCCCGGATCCGCAGGGCCACCGGATCTTCAGCGAGAGATTCATCGAGGGTGCGCATAATATTCTCTCGATAGGCCGAGAAGAAAGCCCCCTCGGCGGCGTAACCCGGTTCGCAGGCGATGCCCCAGAACGCAAAGTCGGCCATACGGGGCAGGGCGGGGCGCGGTATGCTGTTCTTGCGACGCAGGCCGATCGACAGTGCATCACACAGAGCACCGAGCAGGGCAGGACGCACCGCTTCGAAATCACGGATGATCTCCTCGTGCAGTTGCCGGTCCCCATCCGGAATTTTGCCAAGTTGCACGGTCATGGTCCGATCAACGAGATCGGGCCGCGTGAACGCTGGCACAATTCCGTTGCAGATGATCGGATTGCATGCGGTAAGGAGGACCTCGTCCGCGTCGGAGAAATTCTTCCGCGTGGCGAAGGTCCCCCCTGTCGCCATCCGGCAGAGTGCGTCGGACATGCCGTTGTTGATCTGCGAGATGTTATCGAAGGCAAGCAGGTGGCCGTGCTGGGCCGCTACGAACAGGTCGCGCTCGGATTTGGGCGGCGACCCTACTGCGGCCGAATGCGGGTCAACCAGATTGCGCAGGATTTTGGTGCTCGTCGACTTTGCCGAGCCGTTGCCTCCGAGCAAGTAAAGCACAGGATATGGCTCGACGCGCGCCAAGGTTCCGAGCAGATGTGCGACGACCAGTTGGCGTTCGCCGGGATCCTCGATCCGCACGAAGTTCCACACCTGTCAAGCGACACCCACATTTACGAGCTAAGGCGACACCCAGTCTTACGAGGTGTCGCGCGACGGAGCGGCCCCGGGGGGGGCACGCTGACCGTCAAGAGTCAGAGCGCGCGCCCCCGGGGCCGCGGGCCGTCGGGTTGTGGTTGGCTCAGCCCTTCAGGGCGTCCTCGAGGTCGCGCAGCCGGTAGCTGCGACCCTTGATATTCAGGACATGTGCGCGGTGAAGCAGCCGATCGAGGATGGCCGTGGCCAGCACCTCTTCGCCGGCGAGCAGCTCGGTCCAGTCGCGGATGCTCTTGTTGGTGGTGATGATCATGGCGCCGCGGCCGTAACGATAGCTGACGAGGCGGAAGAACAGACTGGCGTCCTCGCGGCTCATAGGGTCGTAGCCCATCTCATCGACCAGCAGCAGCATCCTGGCAGAGGTGGCATGAGGGAGACCGCAATGGCCATCGACCCTGTCACACATGCGTGGTGCGTGGCGCTCTGGAACAGATCGGCAAGGGGATGGACCTGCACCTGATCCGCGCCGCAACCTGTCGGCCAAATTGGCGGAGAGGGGGTTCATGCGCCAGACCCTGGTGATGCAGTCGAACGGCGGGCTTCTTGTTCGCCAACGTTACCCGCAAGAGCATCGGCGGCTTGTGGTCATTGCCGCCCGGCCGGCGGCAACAAGGGCGCGGGCATCGTCGGGGCTGCCCGCCGACAATGCGGGCAAGTCCTTCACGCTGTCCACAAGGGCAGCGATGATCGGATGAAGTGCCATGGGCGCGGCCTTTCTGCAGCGATCCGCGCGGTTCCGGTTTCACAGAGCATTCATCGACCAGTAAGTTTTGATGACTATTTAAGTGGCCTTATGTTGCGTTAATCCGGCGCCGATGGCGGCCAGCACAACCAGCGCGACCGTGACCCATACGATTGGCGCCGTTACCCCGGCCAGGTCGAAGGCCAGCCCGGACAGGACCATCGCCGTGGCCCCGGCGGCCATTTGCGTCGCCCCGGCTATGCCGGCGGCGGCCCCGGCGATGTCTGGCGACACCTCTTGCGACGTCGCGATGGTGTTCGACAGGAACACACAGATTCCGACCTGCGCCACGAACAGCGGGGCAAACACCATCCAGGGCGCGGCAGGTCCGGCCGACCCCACGGCAAGCGTCGCCGCAGCCCCGGCCACGCAAAGCGCCAGCCCCGCGAAGCCCATCCGCCGCACACCGAACCGCACCACAAGCACCCCGTTGGCCGAGGCGCCCGTCAGCGTTCCTGCCGCGTTCAGCAGGAAATACGCCCCCATCTCCACGGATGACAGACCGAACTCTCGCGCCCCGATGGCGCCGATGCCGAAAACGACGATGAAGTACATCGCCCCCGCGCTGGCCTGCGCCAGCACCGCCCGGCGATACGAGCGCAAGGCGAACAGCCGCATGGCATTGGCGGCCAGCCTGGCCACCGGGCCGTTTCCGCCAGTCTCGGCCCGGTGGGTCTCGGTACAGGCGCGCCAGGCCACCAGCAGCACCGCCAAATTCAGCGCCCCCATCGCCAAAAAGATCACGCGCCAGTCCCAGACCGCCGCTACCAACCCGCCCAGCACCGGCGCCAGGAACGGGCCGAACGACATGCCCACGATCACCCGGCTCAGGATTGCGGCCGCCTGTGCCCCGCCCGCCCCGTCGCGCAGCATCGCCCGCGCCATGGCCGACCCGGCCACGGCACCCAGGCCTTGAACGAACCTTGCCAACATGAAGACTTGCGGCACATCCGTCAGAGCGCAGACCAGTGTGGTGGCGCCGAACAGCACCAGCCCACCCAGCAGCACCGGGCGGCGTCCCACCGCGTCGGACACCGGCCCCAGAAGCAGTTGCCCGGCGGCCGATCCATACAGGAACGCCGAGATCGCCATCTGCGCCCCGGCGGTGCCGATACCGAAGTCGAGCATCAGCAAGGGCAGGACCGGCAGCATCACGTTCAGACCAAAAGACTGTGGCAGCGAAATCAGGATCAGCAACCATGTCGGCGTCAGCCGCACCGAGGCTTGGCCACCGTCGGTGCTCATGGTGCCAAGGCATCGGCCAGCAGCGAGCAAACCGCAGCCTGTGCGGCCCGGGCCTTGGCCAGAACTCCGGCCTGCCCGAAAAAGCCGTGCATCACCCCGTCAAAGCGGTCATGCCGCAGCAGCAGACCCGCAGCGTCTAGCCGGTCGGCATAGGCCGCGACCTCGTCCGCCAGCGGGTCAAGCTCGGCGCTGACGACATGGGCGGGGGGCAGGCCCGCCAGCGTGGGCGCAAACAGCGGCGACAACCGCGGCGTGCGCGGATCCAACCCGGGGGGCATGTAGTTTGCCAGATACCCGGCCATCGCCGCCGATGTCAGCTGAAAACCCGTGGCATGGCGCCGATAGGAGTCGTGGCGCATGGTCGCATCCACCACCGGATAGACCAGCGCCTGATGCCGGATCGCCGGGCCACCCCGGTCGCGCGCCATCAGGCAGACAGCGGCCGCCAGATTGCCGCCCGCGCTGCTGCCCCCGACCGCCAGCGCGCCGGGCCGTGCCCCCAGGGCCACCGCATGATCCGCCGCCCAGACCAGCGCCGACAGGCTGTCCTCGACCGCCGCCGGAAAGCGGTGTTCGGGGGCCAGTCGGTAATCGACCGATACGATCACCTGACCCGACTGCGCGCAAAGCTGGCGGCACAGCGTGTCGTGGGTATCAAGGCCGCCCGTGGTGAAGCCGCCGCCATGCAGCCAGACCATCAGTCCCGGGACCTTGCCATCTGCCGCAGGCAAGGGCGCATAGCTGCGCAAGGGCAGGTGCCCCGCCGGTGTTGGCTTGTGATGATCGCGCACAGGGCCGACCGGGGGCGGGTCGCCTTGCACCCGGTGTGCCAATGCTGTGGCGGCGGCGCGCATCTCGTCCGGCGTCATGCCGGGTTGCGGACCGTGGCGGGGCAGGATCTCGTGCAGCAGCAGGGCGGATTCGGGGTCAAGCG
>JAUXPG010000060.1 GCA_030683915.1 Gemmobacter sp. | reverse complement strand
CCAGACCGCCGAAATCCACATCCGCGTCGCACTCATGAACCGCTTCAACGCTCTCGGCACCGCCGAGATTGTCCGCGTCGCCTGACGTCGATGGGGAAAGGGGCAGCCACGCCTCAGGCGTGAGTTACGCAACAACGCCTGCCCCCACCGGTCTTGCAACCGCCGCCCTGACCCGCTAGCCCGGTCACAGCCCGCGCCCGCTTGCAGGACACCGCGCCATGACCGATGCCTCGCTCCATGATGGTGGCCGCTGGCCGCCTTGCCCCGCGCCGTTCAATCTGGCCGCCCATGCGCTGGCCGCCGCTGCGCGCAGTCCTGACAAGATCGCCTTGCAGATCGTCCACCCCGCCGGGGCCGAGCGGTGGTCTTATGCCCGGCTGTTGGCGGCGGCGCAGGGCACCGGGGCGGGGTTTCTGGCACTGGGGCTGTCGCCGGGCGACCGGGTGCTGCTGCGCCTTGGGAACACGGTGGATTTTCCGCTGGCCTTTCTGGGCGCGATTGCCGCCGGGCTGGTGCCGGTGCCGACCTCGGGCCAGTTGACCGGCCCCGAGGTGGAGCGCATCGCCGGTGAAATCCGCCCCGGACTGATCGTGGCCGCACCCGGTGTCGCGCTGCCTGCGGCCCCCGGCTGCCCTGTGCTGGGCACCGCCGAACTGGCCGCCTTGCGCACCCACGCGCCCTGCGACTGGGCGATGGGCAGCCCCGACCGGCTGGCCTATCTGATCTACACCTCCGGCACCTCGGGGCGGCCCCGTGCCGTGGCCCATGCCCACCGGGCGCTCTGGGCGCGCGGGATGATGCACAAGGGCTGGTATGGGCTGACCGAGGCGGACCGCCTGATGCACGCGGGGGCCTTCAACTGGACCTACACCCTTGGCACCGGGCTGATGGACCCGTGGACGGCGGGCGCCACCGCGCTGATCCCGGCCGAAGGCGTGCGCCCCGACCAGTTGGCGCTGCTGATGAAGCGGTTCGACGCCACGATCTTTGCCGCAGCACCGGGCGTCTATCGCCAGATGCTGCGCGCGCCGCTGCCCGCGCTGCCCAAACTGCGGCACGGGCTGTCGGCGGGCGAAAAGCTGCCCGACCCCGTGCGCGCCGCATGGGAGGCCGCAACCGGCACCCCGATCCTCGAGGCGCTGGGGATGTCCGAAGTGTCCACCTTCATCTCGGCCGCGCCTGATCGGCCCGCGCCCGCCGGGGCCTCGGGCTATCCCCAACCGGGGCGGCGCGTGGCGGTGCTGGATGCAAGCGGGGCGCCGGTGCCGCGCGGGGCGCCCGGCACGCTTGCCGTCCACCGCGACGACCCCGGCCTGTTCCTTGGCTACCTCAACCAGCCCGAGGATACCGCCGCGCGCTTTGCCGGTGACTGGTTCCTGACCGGCGATACCGTCAGCATGGCCGACGATGGGGCCATCACCTATCTTGGCCGCGACGATGACATGATGAACGCGGGCGGCTACCGCGTCTCGCCCCTCGAGGTGGAGCGCGCGATGAACGCCCACCCCGCCATCGACGAATCCGCGGCTGTCGAGGTCGAGGTGCGGCCCGGAGTCACGGTCATCGCGCTGTTCCACGCCGGTGCTGGCGCCGCGCCCGAGGATCTGGCGGCGTTTGCCGAAACCTGTCTTGCACGTTACAAACAGCCACGCCTGTTCATCCACCTGCCCGCGATTCCCAAGGGCGCCAACAACAAGCTTGCCCGCAAGGCCCTGCGCCAAGGCTGGACGCCGCCCCCCCCGGAGACACCATGATCACGCTCGACATCTTTTCCGATCCCGTCTGCCCTTGGTGCTATATCGGCAAGGCCAATCTTGACCGCGCGCTGGAACAGATCGGCGATCATCCGTTCGTGGTGGCGTGGCATCCCTTCCAGTTGAACCCCGACATGCCGAAAGGCGGCACCGACCGGCGCGATTATCTGGAGGCCAAGTTCGGCGGCAAGATGAACGCCGCCCGCGCCTATGCCCAGGTGATGGAGGCGGGCAAGGCGGCGGGCATCGACATCAACATCGAAGGCATCGAACGTCAGCCCAACACGCTGGACGCGCATCGGCTGATCCATTGGGCGGGGCTGGAAGGGCGGCAAAGCGCCGTGGTCGCGGCCCTGTTCCGCGCCTATTTCCGCGATGGCAAGGACATCGGCGATGCCGGGGTGCTGGCCGATCTGGCCGAAGGCGCGGGGATGAACCGCGCGGTGACAGCGCGGCTGCTCGCATCAGAGGCTGATGCCGAAGACATCGCCGCCCGCGATCTGGACGCACGGCACAAGGGCGTGAAAGCCGTGCCAACCTTTCTCGTCGCCCGGCACTACGTGGTGACGGGCGCGCAACCGCCCGAGTTTTGGGCCAAGGTCGCGCGCGACCTCGCCGCGCAAGCTCAGGGCTGAGAATCCCCCGGCGCGCGTGGCTGCACACCACGCCCGCCGCCGGTTGGCGGGGCCGCGCCAGCCCCGTGCACCCGCAGGGCAACGCCTCTGGCCTCTGGCTGGCAACGGGCGTATGCAGCGCCAATGTCCCAAGCTGTTCCTGCCCCCCGCCTTGCCCTGCCCGAGTTCATTGCGCTGATGGCGATGCTGTTTGCCACCATTGCATTTTCCATCGATGCGATGCTGCCAGCCCTTCCACAGATTGCTGCCGAACTCGTGCCGTCGGACCCGAACAGGGCGCAGTTCATCCTGACCAGTTTCGTGTTGGGAATGGGGCTGGGCACGTTCTTTGCCGGTCCGCTGTCCGACAGCTACGGGCGGCGCGGGGTGATTCTGGCGGGGTCGGTGCTGTATTGCGCCGGGGCAGCGCTGGCGTGGGCCGGACCGACGCTGGAGGCGGTGCTGGTCGGGCGGCTGGTACAGGGCCTTGGGGCCGCCGGGCCGCGCATCGTGTCGGTTGCGTTGATCCGCGATCTGTATTCCGGGCGACAGATGGCACGGATCATGTCCTTTGCGATGATGGTCTTCACGCTTGTTCCCGCCGTGGCGCCACTGGTCGGCGCGGGTATCATCGCCCTGACCGGATGGCGCGGCATCTTCGCTGCGTTCATCCTGTTTTCGGGCGTGTCGATGGTCTGGTTGATGCTGCGCCAGCCTGAAACCCTGCCGCTTGCCGCGCGCAGCCCGTTGCGGGTCGGCCCGCTGGTCGCTGCGCTGCGCGAGGTGCTGCGCACGCGCGTCGCGCAGGTGTCGATCCTGATGCAGGCGCTGCTGTTCGCGGCGCTGTTCGGCACATTGTCGCAGATCCAGTTCCTGTTCGATCAGACCTTCGGGCGGGCCGAAAGCTTTCCGCTCTGGTTCGCCGGTATCGCGCTGGTGGCCGGGTCGGCCAGTTTTCTGAACGCGCAACTGGTGGTTCGGCTGGGAATGCGGCGGTTGATCAAGGTTGCGCTGACCGCGCAGGTGATCGCCTCGGGGGGCATGGCGGCGCTGGTGCTCTCGGGTGCGGTGCCTGACTGGGCCGGGTTCGCGGCGTTCATGCTGTGGGTCACCGGCGTGTTCTTCATGGTCGGGTTCACCCTTGGCAACATCAATGCCATCGCGATGGAACCCTTGGGCCATATCGCGGGCATGGCCGCCAGCGTCATCTCGGCGCTGGCGACGGTGGCGGGCGTGCTTCTGGCCGTCCCGATCGGGCTGGCGTTCGACGGCACCATCGGGCCGCTCGCGCTGGGGGTTGCGGTCCTTGCGGCGCTGGCACTGGCGCTGCAACAGCGCCTGCCGTCTGCCGGGCGCTAAAGGGTCGCGCCCCGGCTTACGGCGCCTTGTGGCCCGGCATATGGGCCCCGTGGCCGCCGTGGGCGCCCGCCTGCGGCTTGCGCGCCGAATCCACCGGAATCTCCACCATCACATCGCCCGCCTTTTCAAAGGTCAGGGTGACCGCAACCTTATCCCCGTTGGCAAGGCCGCGCTTCAGCCCCAGAAACATCACATGGTCGCCGCCCCGTTCAAGCGCATGGCTGGCATGGGCTGGCACGAGAAACCCTTCGGGCACTTCAAGCATCTGCATGTTGCCCTGGGCATCGGCCTTGTGGGTGTGCATTTCCACCCGCTCGGCCACATCCGACGCGACCTTGATCAGACGGTCGTCGGCGGCGGTGTGATTTTCGATCACCATGAAGGCGGCGCCGGACTTCGCCGTCGGCCCGGATACCCGGACATAGGGATCAACGACGACAACGCCTTCGGCAAAGGCAGGGACGGCGAAGGCCAGCACGGCGGCGGCCAGGACAGATTTCATCAGCATGGGGTATCCTTTGCAAGGAGCAAGGCGGCCACGCCCCGCGCACGGGGGCGACCTGTCAAACGTGTCGGCAGGCTGCTCAGGACAACGGCGGCGAACGCGCCTGCGGCACAGGCGTGCGAAGCCCCACCGCATGGGTCGCGACGGCCAGGGGCAGCGCATCCCCCCGTGTGGCCGGGCGCAGCACCGGCTCGGCACCAGGCGACAGCGCAAGACTGCCGTGGAGCGTGCAGTCGGGGCAGGGATGCACGCTCCCCACCGGGTCGCCCTTGGAATCCACCAGAATGGTGACGACGCCATAGCCCGAACAGATGACGACCGCGCTGCCCTGCACCATCTGGCCCCGCGCCTGTGCCATCGTGATGCCGGTCAAGGCAAACACCGCGCTCAGCAGCAAGGGCAACAGGGGCAATCGGCGGTTCATAGCCCAACCTTACCCCAGACCGGGGGGCGCGAAAAGGCCCCGCCCATGCGACCAAACGCAAAGGCCCCGCCATGAATGGCAGGGCCTTGGTCCGTCTCCGGGTCGCAAGACGATCAGGCGGCGGCCTGCGCCTTTTCCAGATCGCGCTTGATCTTCAGCGCGCGAACCGACAGTTCATCGTCCTTGGCCTTGGCCAGAAACGCATCCAGACCGCCACGGTGGTCAACCGTGCGCAGCGCATGCGCCGACACACGCAGTTTGAACGACAGGCCCAGAACGTCGGACATCAGCGTTACCTCGTTGAGGTTCGGCAGAAAGCGACGGCGGGTCTTGTTGTTGGCGTGGCTGATGTTGTTGCCCGTCATCGGGCCTTTTCCGCTGAGTTCGCAGACGCGCGACATCTTTACGTTCCTTCGATCCGACAGTGAATCGCACCACCCGCTTCGGGCGGCGCGCCAATCCTTGGTGGGCCTTTAAGGGGATTCCCGGCCAAGGTCAACCCTGCGCGGCGCCCGAACCCGCCTGCAAAGGGCAAGCGCGCCGCCCCCCTGCCCGTGGCAAGGGTGTAGCCCCTTGCATCGCGGCGCGCGGGGCGGTAGGAAGCGTCCGACGCGGGCGTTGTGTAATGGTAAGACCTCTGCCTTCCAAGCAGAAGACGCGGGTTCGATTCCCGCCGCCCGCTCCATCCCCTTCCACGAGACGCTAATCCGGGCTGCGCCCGGCTCAGTCGATCGGCTCGATCAGGTCGGCGCCTTCGGCCCGGTTGGAGTTGACGGCGGTGCCAACGCGATGCGCCACAAGGGCGCCCGGCGGGCTGGCGCGCATCAACCGCGCCGCACCATGCCCCGCCTCGCCGAGCCACAGCGGCCAGTCCGGCTCGGCCACCAGCACGGGCTCACGGTCGTGGATATGCGCGGTGCAGGACCCTGCAGCGGTGGTCAACGTGGCGCAGGCGGTCAGTCGCTGGCCATCCCGCCCCCAGTCCTGCCACAACCCTGCCAGCACCAGGGGTGCGCCGTCAGCCCGGCGGATGTACCACGGCAGCTTGCCGCCCTCGGGAGTGGTGTGCCATTCGTAATACCCGCTTGCCGGGATCAGGCAGCGCCGCGCCCGGATCGCCGCGCGGAAGGCCGGTTTTTCTGCGACAGTCTCGGCTCGCGCGTTGATCAGCAGCGGTCCGCCGCCGGGGCTGTCATACCAGTCAGGCACGAACCCCCAACGCAAGGCGCGCAACCGTCGCACCCCATCCACCGATGTCACCGCAAGCACGGGCTGGGTCGGGCAGATGTTGAACCGTGGGCCCGGCGGCAGGTCGTTGTCCGGCAATGCCGAGAACAGCCGCGCAATGGCTTCGGTCGGATCAGTCAGCGTGAAACGGCCGCACATCGCACCCCCGCACCGTGGCAAACTCCGCGCTGCAGGGTCCAGCAGACGGACCGGGCGCCCTTCGAAC
>JAUXPG010000492.1 GCA_030683915.1 Gemmobacter sp. | reverse complement strand
ACCAAGGGCGCCCCGATCACCATTCCGGTGGTCGAGGACAATTTCTACGTGCTCGGACCCGCCGGTCAGATGCGGATTCCGAACTGGCCGATGCCGTCGCTGATGGAGAACCACGGCAACTATATCGTCAGCATGGCGAATGTCTGCCGCTGGATGGCCGGGCAGGCCGAGGAACTGGGGGTCGAGATCTTCCCCGGCATGTCGTGTTCCGCGCTGGTCTATGGCGATGCGGGCGAGGTGAAGGGCGTGATCGCGGGCGAATTCGGCCGGGACCCGGAAACGGGCGCACCGGGGCCGAACTATGAGCCGGGCATGGAGCTGCTGGGCAAGTATGTCATGCTTGCCGAAGGCGTGCGTGGCAGCCTGTCGAAAGAGGTGATTGCGAAATACGAGTTGTCCAAGGGGCACGACCCGCAGAAATACGGGCTGGGCATGAAGGAAATCTGGGAAATCAGCCCGGACAAGCACCGCCCCGGCACCGTCACGCACACGATGGGCTGGCCGCTGGGCAGCAATGCCGGTGGCGGCAGCTTTATCTATCACCTTGACAACAATCAGGTCTTCGTCGGCTTCGTGGTGCATTTGAACTACGAGAACCCGTATCTTTACCCCTATATGGAATTCCAGCGGTTCAAGCATCACCCGATGGTGGCCGAACTTCTGGAAGGCGGCAAGCGGGTGGCTTACGGTGCGCGCGCGATCACCGAGGGTGGCTGGCAAAGCCTGCCCAAGCTGGTGGCGCCCGGCGTGGCACTGCTGGGCTGTTCGGCGGGCATGGTCAACGTGCCGCGCATCAAGGGCAACCACAACGCCATGCTGTCGGGCAAGGCCGCAGCCGAGGCGGCGCATGCCGCCATCCATGCCGGGCGGTCGGGCGACGAACTGGCGAGCTATGAAACCGAAGTGCGCGGCGGCGCCATCGGGGCCGACCTGAAAAAGGTGCGCAACGTCAAGCCGATGTGGTCGAAATGGGGGTTGGTGCCGTCGCTCATGCTGGGGGGGCTCGACATGTGGACGAACAACCTGCTCGGCCTGTCGCTGTTCGGCACCCTGTCGCATGGCAAGACCGATGCCGCCGCCACCGGCAAGGCCGCCGACCACACGCCGATCGTCTATCCCAAACCCGATGGCAAGCTGTCGTTCGACCGGCTGACCAATGTGGCCTTCAGCTTTACCAACCATGACGAGAACCAGCCCGCGCATCTGCGGCTGAAGGACCCGTCGATCCCGATCTCGGTCAACCTGCCGACCTATGCGGAGCCCGCGCAACGCTATTGCCCGGCAGGGGTCTATGAGGTGGTGGGCGAAGGGGCCGACGCGCGGTTCGTCATCAACTTCCAGAACTGCGTGCACTGCAAGACCTGCGATATCAAGGACCCGTTGCAGAACATCCAGTGGACCACCCCGCAAGGCGGCGACGGGCCGAATTATCCCAACATGTGACGCGTCCGTGATCCGGCGCCGGGGTGCATTGCCTTGGCGCCGGTCCGGCCCTAGCTTGAGGGTCGGTCTGTCGGAGAACCGTTTTGCCCAAGTTGCCCCTTGCCCGTTTCGCCCTTGTCCTTGCCGGGGCGCTGGCCATCCTGCCGCCATCGGTGGCGCGCGCCGATCTGGCTGGCGCCTACCTTGCGGCGCGGTCCGCAGACCTGGCGGGCGACTTTGCGCTGGCCAAGGGCTATCTGGTCCGCGCGCTGGCCGAAGACCCGTCGAACACCGGGCTGCTGGAAGGGCTGGTGATGGCGCAGGTCGGAGCGGGCGATGTGGCGGGCGCCGTGCCCGTGGCGCGCCGTCTGGTCAGCCTTGGCGGCAACGCGCAGGTCGCCGCCATCGTCATGCTGGCCGACATGCTGGCGCGCGAGGAATATGCGCAGGTCCTCGCTGACCTTGACGGAGATGCCCGCGTGGTGAGCCCGCTGGTGGACCCGTTGGTGCGCGGATGGGCGCATCTGGGGGCGGGCAGCATGGCCCCGGCGATGGAGGAGTTCGGCCGACTGGCAACCACACCGGGGCTCGAGGCGTTTGGCCTTTATCATCAGGCGCTTGCGCTGGCGATGGTGGGCGATTTCGAAGGCGCCGACAAGCTGTTTTCGGATGAAAGCAACGGCCTGATGGGCATGCGCCGTGCGGTGTTCGCCCACGCTCAGGTGCTGTCGCAACTGGACCGTGGCGCCGATGCGCTGGCCGAACTGGAGGCCGCCTTTGGCCAGTCCACCGACCCCGAACTCGATGCCCTGCGCGCGGCATTGGCAGCGGGGCCGGTGCCGTTCGATACCGTGCGGTCGGTGCGCGACGGCATGGCCGAGGTGTTCCACCTGCTGTCGGTCGTGTTGCAGGGCGAGGCACCCGACACCCAGACGCTGATCCACGCCCGCGTGGCGGAATTCCTGCGCCCCGATCATGTGGACGCGATGGTGCTGACCGCCTCGGTGCTCGAAGCGCTGGGCCAGTTCGAACTGGCCATCGCCACTTATGGCCGGGTTCCGGCGGACAGCCCGACGTATCTGGTGGCCGCCTCGGGCAAGGCGCAGGCGCTGTACCGGCTGGACCGCAAGGACGAGGCGATTGCCGCCCAGACCGCGTTGGTGGCCAGCCACGGCGGCTATCTGTCGGTGCATGTGGGCCTGGGCGACCTTTTGCGCCGCGAGGACCGCCACGCCGAAGCCGCCGAAGCCTACAGCCGCGCCATCGCGCTGGTGCCCAACCCCGAACCGCGCCACTGGTCGCTGTTCTATGCCCGCGGCATCGCGCACGAACGCGCCAAGATGTGGGACAAGGCCGAGCCCGATTTCCGCCGCGCGCTGGACCTGAACCCCGAACAGCCGCAGGTGCTGAACTACCTTGGCTATTCGCTGCTGGACCAGAACCTCAAGATCGAAGAGGCACTGGGCATGATCGAACGCGCGGTCGAACAGCGGCCGCAGGATGGCTACATCATCGATTCGCTGGCATGGGGCTATTTCCTGACCGGGCGCTATGACGAAGCCGTGGTGCAGATGGAACGCGCCTCGCTTCTGATGCCGGTCGATCCGATCGTGACCGACCATCTGGGCGATGTCTATTGGGCCGTGGGCCGCAAGCGCGAGGCCGAATTCCAGTGGCACCGCGCGCTGTCGTTCGAGCCCGAGGAAAAGGATGCCGTCCGCATTCGGCGCAAGCTTGAGATCGGGCTGGATGCCGTGCTGGCCGAAGAGGGGTTGCCCGCCCTGTCGGACCGCGGGCGGAAATGACGGTTGCCGAATTCGCTGCGGCCAAGGTCAACCTGACGCTGCATGTCACCGGGCAGCGTGCCGACGGGTATCATCTGCTTGATTCGCTGGTGTGCTTTGCCGGTGTGGGTGACCGGGTGTCGGTGGACAGCGCGGCTGCGCTGGACTTGCAGGTGTCCGGCCCCGAATCCGCCGGGCTGACCGCGGGGCCGGACAACCTTGTGCTGCGCGCCGCGGCCAGCCTTGGCTCTGCGCAGGGCGCGGCGATCCGACTGGACAAGCATCTGCCGCTTGCCTCGGGCATCGGGGGCGGGTCTGCGGATGCGGCGGCGGCGCTGCGGGCGCTGTCACGGTTGTGGCAGGTCCCGCTGCCCGACGCCGCAGCGGTGCTGCGGCTTGGCGCCGATGTGCCGGTCTGCCTTGCCGGGCGCACCTGCCGCATGCAGGGCGTGGGCGAGGTGCTGACCCCTGCGCCCGCGTTGCCGCCGGTCTGGGCGGTGCTGGCCAACCCGCGGGTCGAGGTTCCGACCCCGCAGGTGTTCCGTGCGCTTGACCGGCGTGACCATCCGCCGATGCCCCCCTTGCCGGATTGGCCCGATGCGGCGGCGCTGGCCCGCTGGCTGGCCACCCAGCGCAACGACCTGCAACCGGCCGCGATCCGCGTCGCGCCCGCCATTGCCGCCGTGCTTGGGGATCTTGCGGCGCTGCCGGGCGCGTTGCTGGCACGGATGTCGGGGTCGGGCGCCACCTGCTTTGCTCTTTTCGCAACCCCCGAAGCGGCCCACACCGGCGCGGCGCGGTTGCAGGCAGCCCGGCCCGGCTGGTGGGTCGCCGCCGCCCGTCTGGGTGACGCCGCCACCGTCGCCGCCTGATCCGAAGCCTGCCCGCTTCGCTCTGATCCAAATATCCCCGCCGGAGGCTTCCGCCGCCCGCCACAGGCGCGCGCTGTCAGGCCTGCGGCACGCGCAGCACGATGCCGTCAAGCCCCGGCGCCATGACGATCTGGCACGACAGCCGCGAGGTGTCGGCGCGCGGCGTGTCCGACACGTCCAGCATCGCTTCCTCGAAATCTCCCGCTGTGCCGGTGGCGGCGAACCAGTCCTCCGCCACATGCACATGGCAGGTCGCGCAGCTGAGCGATCCGCCGCATTCGCCCACCACGCCCGGCACGTTGGCGGCAAGCGCCGCCTCCATCAGGTTGCGGCCCGCAGGCACCTCGGCGGCAATTTCGCGCCCGTCGGGCAGAATCCAGGTGGCTTTCATCGCATCTTCCTTCGTCAGACGAACCAGATGTACCAGTCGCGCGCCTGCGCGGGGGTGTGGTCTGCCAACTTGCCCACCTCCACCCGCTTCATGTGCAGGTGATGGGCGCAGTAGAGATCGCCCATCGCGGCGCGCAACGGGGCGTCGGCCTCCAGATCATCCAGCGCGGCGCCAAGGTCTGCGGCCACCCCGAATTCGGCGTCGTTGCCGGTGAAGCAGTCGCCGGTTTCCGAGGCGGGCAGGGCGTAGCCGCCCTCCAGCCCCAACCGCGCGGCCTGAAGCACGGCGGCGACGGCGGCATAGGGGTTGGCGCTGGCATCGGCCATCCGGTGTTCCAGCCGCGCCTTCTTGCCGCCTTCCGCCGAAATCCGCACGGTCACGCCGCGATGATCCTCGCCCCAGTTGCACCAATAGCCCGACATCGTGGCCGGTTGCAGCCGGGCATAGCTGTTGACCGTGGGGGCCAGCAAGGCGGCCAGCCCGCGATGATGCGCCATCCAGCCCGCAATGCAGCCGCGCGCCAGATCGTTCATGCCTGCAATGCCGCCCTTGCTGCCGGTGGCCAGCGCGTTCTGCCCGCCCGCATCGGCGAACGACAGGTTGATGTGCATGCCCGACCCGCCCTTTTCGAAGATCGGTTTCGGCAGGAACGTCAGCAGGATGCCATGCCGGATGGCGACTTCGCGGGCCATCTGGCGAAACAGCACCACCTCGTCCACGGCTTTCACCGCCTCGTCAAAGGCGAGCGTGAATTCGAACTGCGGGGTATCATATTCCGAGGTGATGAGTTCCAGCCGGAAGCCCGCCGCCTCGGCCGCGTCCCAGATGGCATCGGTAAAGCCGACCGGATCGTTGAACGGGCCGGTGCCATAGACCACGCCGCCGGGGGTGTCATAGGGCTTCAGCGTGCCGTCGGCATCGCGCACAAACGCAAAGGCCTCCAGTTCGATCCCCACCTTGGGTGTCAGCCCGTGGCGGGCCCAGTCCGCCATCGCACGGCGCAGCACCTGCCGCCCGGCAATTTCCACCGGCGCGCCGGTGCGGTCGAACAGATCCCCGATCACCACTTTGGTGCGCGGTTCCCACCCTTGCCGGATGTCCTCGGCGTGCCAATGCAGTTCCATGTCCGGCAAACCGGCCATGCATTCCGTGCCGGGGGCATCGATGATCAGGTCCTTGTCGTAATGCACGGCAAAGTTCGGCTGGGCAAATCGGGTGTAATTGCTGCCGATCTTTTCCTCGGGCAGGTATTTGCCCCGCATGATCGACAGATGGTCGCAAAAGAACGGTCTCAAACGGTCGCGCATGGATTTCCCTGTCGGAAAGGGCTCTTGTCGGCCCGGTTACTGAAGCGTCACGCTGACCGGCAGCGTCTTGATGCCGCCGATGAAGTTCGATCGCAGGAACTGGGCGTCGCCTGCGGGTTCGATGCTTTGCACCCGCGCGGCGAGTTCCTTGAACAGGACCCGCACCTCCAGCCGCGCCAGCCACATGCCAAGGCAGACATGCGGCCCGCCCTGCCCAAAGCTCAGGTGCCGGTTCGGGGTGCGCCCAAGGTTCACGCGGAAGGGCGCATCGAACGCCGCCTCGTCGCGGTTGGCCGAGGCGAACCAGTAAAGCACCTTGTCGCCTGCCCGCACCGTCTTGCCGTGCATGTCGAAATCCCGCGTCGCGGTGCGGCGGAAATAGAGCGTGGGTGTGGCCCAGCGGATGATCTCGTCTGCCATCGTCTCGTCCACCGCGCCGCTGCGGATATCGTCCAGCAGGCCCGGCTGATGCATCAGCGCATGGATGCCCGCGGCGATGGAATAGCGCGTGGTGTCATTGCCCGCCGCCACGAGCAGGCAAAAGAAGTTGCGGAACTCGGTTTCCGAAATGACGCTGCCATCCGGGCCGGGTTGCAAGATCAGGTGCAGCACGCCATCGGTGTCGCCGCGCGCCGCCTTGTCGGCCATCAGCCGCTTGGCATAGTCGTAAAGCTCGGCCCCGGCGGGCGAGTTGAAGGGCATCAGGCGGTATTCGTCGGTCTTCATCCGGTCCAGCACGTGATCGGTGAAGTCGGGGTCGGTGTTGGCGATCAGCGCGTCGCCCTTTTCCACCAGCCACGGCAGGTCAGCGTCGGGCGTGCCGATGATGCGGCCAAGCATCCGCATGGGCAGTTGGCGGGCGATGTCCTTGGTGGCGTCAAAGCGGCCCTTGGCCAGCGCGTCGTCCAGGATTTCGCGGCACAGATCACGGATCACCCCTTCGAACCCGGCGATCACCGGCTTGGAAAATGCCTTGGCCACCTTGATCCGGGTCTGGCTGTGTTCGGGCGGATCGGTTTCCTGAAAGGTGCGCCGCGCGAGGTATTCCTCGTAGGTCTGGTCCTCCATGCGGATGCCGCGAGCCGAGGACAGAAGGTCAGTCTGGCGGTTCAGGTCCAGAATGTCGGCATGGCGTGTGACCGACCAGAACCCCTTGCCCCCCGACCAGTCCGACCAATGCAGCGGATCGTCGCGGCGCAGCCGGGCAAAGGTGTTGTGCGGCGGTCCGGCGGTAAAGGTGTCATGGCTGGACAGGTCGGCATGGCCGTCATCATCGGGGTGCCAGATGCTCATGTCGCCGCTCCCTTGCCTTGCGGTGCTTAACATGTATACTGATGCAAGGTCTTAAGTATGTAAAGGGCTGGCATCGTGCATATCGCGCTGTTGATGGCAAACACCGACGAAAGCGCCTTTGCGCAGGCGCGGCCGAAGGACGGGGCAAAATGGGCCCGGCTGCTGTCCGAGGTGCGGCCCGATTGGCGGCTGAGCGTGTTTGCGGTCAAGGACGGGGTGTTCCCCGACAGGCTGGACGGCGTGGATGGCTGGATCATCTCGGGCAGCCCGGCCAGCGCGAACGACCCCGACCCATGGGTGGACCGCCTTTTGGCGCTGATCCGCGATCTGGCGGGGCAGGGCGCCCCGCTGTTCGGCGCCTGCTTCGGGCATCAGGCCATTGCGCGGGCACTGGGCGGGAAGGTGGGGGCAAACCCCGGCGGATTTGTGCTGGGCTGCACCCAGACCCTCTATCATGCGCCGGAGCCGTGGATGGTGCCGGGGCCGGTGTCGCTTTATGCCGCACATGGGGAACAGGTGCTGGCCCTGCCGCATGGCGCACGGGTTCTGGCCGGCAACGCCGACTGCGCGGTGGGGGCCTTTGCTATCGGGCCGCGCGTTTTGACCACGCAATACCACCCGGAAATCACCGAAGATTTCATGGCTGACCTGCTGGACGAACTGAAGGGCAAGCTGCCCGACGACGTGTTGTCCCGCGCGCGGGAGTCGCTGGCCCGCCCTGCGGACCGCGCGCTGATGGCGGGTTGGATCGCAGCCTTCTTTGAACGGGGCTAGGACGCACAAAGCAAAACGCCCGCGCCGGGGGGGCGCGGGCGTTTCATAGGGCAGACCGGGCTGCAGGTCAGTGCAGCGCCAGCACCGTCTCGATGGCCACATCGCCGAACCCGTTGAAGCGGGTGTTCGTGGCGATGGAATAGGCCCCAAGGCCGTGGAACATCACATAGTCATCTTCGGCGATGTCACCCGGCAGCATCAGTTCGCCCGGCAGGCGGTCAACCGAATCGCAGGTCGGGCCGAACACGATGCGCCCGCGCGGGGCCGCAGTGCGGGCGCGGCCTTCGGGCGTCAGCACTTCGGTGCGGTCGATGATGCCGATCATCGGCAGCTCGTCGAGGTTGCCATAGGTGCCGTCGTTCAGGAACACATGCTCGTCGTCACGCACGGCCTTGACGCGGGTGGCAAGGCTGATGCTTTCGGCCACCATGCCGCGACCGGGTTCGCACACCAGCACCGGACGGTCGGCCCCGAAGGCCGCCTCGGTGGTGCGGTCGATCAGCGCGAAGATCGCCTCGAGGTCGGGCAGCACACCGTTCAGCCGGTGGCTGGGGAAGCCGCCGCCGACGTTCAGCCGCGCGATCCGGACACCCGCCGCCTGCGCGATGCTGGCCGCCGCATGGATGTAGCTTTCCCATGCTGACGGGTCCACGCATTGCGTGCCGGGGTGAAAGGTCATCGACGGGATGAACCCGGCCTCGGCCACGGTGCGCAGCAGATCGGCCGCAAGGTCCTGCGTCGCGCCGAACTTGGCACCGAAGTTGTAGGCCGCGCCCTGCACCGGCAGCTTGAAGCGCACCGAAATCTCGCAGCCCTCGGTCGGCACCAGATCGATCAGCTTGGCCAGTTCGGTCCGGCTGTCCACCGAATACGACTTGACCCCCAGCGCCACCGCAACGGCAATTTCCGACCGCGCGCGCACCGGGTTGTTGTAGTGCATCGCCGCTTCGGGCGCGAGGCGCCGGATCATCAGCATCTCGGCAGGGCTGGCCACGTCGAACCCGCGCACACCGGCGGCGGCGAGGTTTTCAATGACCACTTCCTGCGGGTTCGACTTGACCGCATAGGTCACAAGGCCGGGGAACCCGTCGATGAAGCGGCGGGCGGTGTCCTGCAGCACGCCGGGGGCGAAGAACAGCACCGGGTTTTCCGGTTGCTGGTGGGCCAGATATTCGGCGGGCTTCGCCCAGATCGTTTTCGAGAGTCCCATCGGCGGTTCCTTCCTGCTGCCAACAGAACGCGAGCCTTGCCCCGGCAAAACGGGTTGGGGAACACGCGTGATGCGTTTCGACCAACCAGGCCAGGTGCGTATGAGCCGCCCTTTTCCTGAAAACGTGGACTGCGCATATGAGGCACATTCCTTGCAATTGAAACCTGTGTTATGTATCGTGGCGTCGTTAAAATGACGAAATGGCAAGTCAAGTTGCGAGGTGTGCCGTGGATGACATGGATCGGACCATTCTGGGGCTGCTCAGCGCCGACGCGCGGATGTCCGTGGCGACTTTGGCGCGGCGGCTGAAGGTGGCGCGGTCCACGGTGCAGGCCCGGTTGGAGCGGCTGGAGACCACGGGAATCATCGCCGGCTACACCCTCAAACTGGGCGAGGCGGCCCGCGCGGCCCGTATCCGAGCCACGATTCTGCTGACCATCGAACCCCGCGCGCAGGCGGGCATCCTGCAGCGGCTCAAGGCGGTGCCGGAAGTCGAGGTTGCGCATTCCACCTCGGGCCGGTTCGATCTGCTGTTGCAGGTGGCCGCCCCCGGCACGGCGGCGCTGGACGAGGTGTTGGACCGTATCGGCCAGATGACCGGGGTGAAGTCGTCGGAATCGCTCATCCACCTCAGCACCAGGATCGACCGGGCGGTGTAGCGGTCAGCCGAGCGGCGGACGGCCGGGCAGAGCGCGCGAACGCCGCTGATGGGCTGGTCAACCGAAGGGGGCGGTTTGCGCCTGCCGCGTTTTCCGGCCACGCACGCGCTGCACGTCCTGCCGCTGGCCGGGTTTCCCCGGGGGGGCGGGCGGGCGATCGGGGCCGTGGCGCCGGGCCATGGCGCGCTGCTGTGCCGGGCGCTGATCGGCGTGCCGTTGCTGGCATGACTTCCCCTTTCCCCTTGGTCGCGCTAGAACCGCCGCGATCAAGGGAGCCTGCCGATGCCGATGGAAAAGACCTTTACCCCCGCCGAAGCCGAAGCCCGGATTTCCGCGCGGTGGGAGGCGGCGAACGCCTTTGCCGCCGGGGCAGCGAAACGGCGCGACGACAGCTATTGCATCATGATCCCGCCACCGAACGTGACCGGGTCGCTGCACATGGGCCATGCCTTCAACAACACCTTGCAGGATATCCTGATCCGCTGGCACCGGATGCGCGGGTTCGACACGCTGTGGCAGGTCGGCACCGACCATGCGGGCATCGCCACCCAGATGGTGACCGAGCGCGAGATGGCGGCCAATGGCGAACCCTCGCGCCGCGAGATGGGGCGCGAGGCGTTCCTTGCCCGCGTCTGGCAGCAGAAGGTGAAATCGCGCGGCACGATCATCGGGCAGTTGAAGCGGTTGGGCGCATCCTGCGACTGGTCGCGCGAGGCGTTCACGATGGGCGGCGCGGCGGGCGACCCCGATGCGGGCAAGGGCCCCAACTTCCACGACGCCGTGATCAAGGTCTTCGTGGACATGTATTCCAAGGGCCTGATCTATCGCGGCAAGCGGCTGGTGAACTGGGACCCTCACTTCGAAACCGCGATTTCCGATCTTGAAGTGGAGAATTCGGAAGTTGACGGCCACATGTGGCACTTCAAGTATCCGCTCGCCGGTGGTGCGACCTACCGCTATGTCGAGAAGGATGCCGAGGGCAACGTGGTCGTGGACGAGATGCGCGATTACATCTCCATCGCCACCACGCGCCCCGAAACCATGCTGGGGGATGGGGCGGTGGCGGTTCATCCGTCGGATGAACGTTACGCTGCAATCGTCGGACATCTCTGCGAAATTCCGGTGGGGCCAAAGGCGCACCGCCGGTTGGTGCCGATCATCACCGACGAATACCCGGACCCGGCCTTTGGGTCTGGCGCGGTCAAGATCACGGGCGCGCATGATTTCAACGATTACGGCGTGGCAAAGCGCGGCGGCATCCCGTGCTACCGGCTGATGGACACGCGCGCCCGGATGCGCGCCGACGGATTGGCCTATGCCGAGGCGGCGGCCATCGCGCAGGCGGTGGCGCGTGGCGAGACCACCCTGACCGAGGCCGAGGCCGACTCGCTGAACCTTGTGCCCGACCATCTGCGCGGGCTGGACAGGTTCGAGGCCCGCAAGGCAGTGGTGGAGGAGATCACCTCCGAAGGGCTTGCGGTGATGACGCGGGCGGATGACCCGAGGCTGGGGAAGGCCGCGCGCAAACCCGCCCCGGCCCCCGAGCCGGGGCCTCTGACCGACGCGGAGGAGGCCCCGGGTCAAGCCCGGGGCGGGGTTGACCTTGTGCCGCTCGTCGAGGCGAAAAAGATCATGCAGCCGTTCGGCGACCGCTCCAAGGTGGTGATCGAGCCGATGCTGACCGACCAGTGGTTTGTGGACGCCGCGAAAATCGTCGGCCCCGCGCTGGACGCCGTGCGCGAAGGCCGGGTGAAAATCATGCCCGAGTCCGGCGAGAAAACCTATTATCATTGGCTGGAGAACATCGAGCCGTGGTGCATTTCCCGCCAGTTGTGGTGGGGGCATCAGATTCCGGTGTGGTATGGCCTTGACCTCTCGGCCCCCGGCTTTGCCGATGATCAGGGTGACGGCGCATTGGACGAGGTGGAGCTGTTTCGCCTGCTGTCCGAAGGGCTCGTCCACGCGGGCGAGCGGCACCATTGCGCGGCCGAACTTGGGGATGTGGCCGACCTGTTCCGCCGCGACATCGGGCGGCTGCCCACCCCCCTGCACGCCGCCCGCATCGTCGAGGTCGCCGACCGCGCCACCGCGCTCGAGGCGTTCGCCAAGGGCCTTGCGGATTACAACCTGTCGCAGGACCCGACGCGGCTCGTCTATCCGGTCTGGCGCGACCCCGATGTGCTTGACACCTGGTTCTCCTCGGGCCTCTGGCCCATCGGCACCCTGGGATGGCCCGACAACACCCCGGAGATGCAGAGATATTTCCCGACCTCGGTTCTTGTCACCGGGTCGGACATTCTGTTCTTCTGGGTCGCCCGGATGATGATGATGCAACTGGCCGTGGTGAACGAGGTTCCGTTCCACCACGTCTATCTTCATGGCCTTGTGCGCGACGCCAAGGGCAAGAAGATGTCGAAATCGCTCGGCAACGTTGTTGACCCCTTGGAAATCATCGACGAATTCGGTGCCGATGCGTTGCGGTTTTCCTCGGCGGCCATGGCGGCCTTGGGCGGCGTGCTGAAACTGGATACCCAGCGCATCGCGGGGTATCGCAACTTTGGCACCAAGCTGTGGAACGCCTGCCGCTTTGCCGAAATGAATGGGGTGTGGGAGGGGCATGCTACCCACACCGCCGCGCCAAGCCCGCAGGCCACCGTCAACCGCTGGATCGTCGGCGAAACGGCCCGTGCGGTGGCCGAGGTGGATGCGGCGCTGGCCGACTACCGTTTCAACGATGCGGCATCGGCGCTGTATGGCTTTGTCTGGGGCAAGGTGTGCGACTGGTACGTGGAATTCGCCAAACCCTTGTTGGCGGACCCGGCGCAGGCGCCCGAAACCCGCGCCACGATGGCATGGGTGCTGGACCAGTGCATGATCCTGCTGCACCCGATGATGCCCTTCGTCACCGAAGAACTGTGGGGCCTCACCGGCACCCGCGCCGGGCTGATCTGCCATCAGCCATGGCCTGACCTTGGCCCCGATCTCATCGATCCCGAGGCCGAGCGCGAGATGCGCTGGGTGATCGCGCTGATCGACGGCATCCGGTCGGCGCGGGCACAGATGGGCGTTCCGGTGGGTCTGCATCTGCCGATCGTGATGACCGAGCTTGACGCGCGGGGCCGCGCGGCGTGGGACCGCAACGCGGCGCTGATCACGCGGCTGGCCCGGTTGGGCGAGATGACCGAAGGGCCGGCGCCCAAGGGGTCGGTCACCATTCCGGTCACGGGTGGAGGCTTTGCCCTGCCCTTGGCCGGGGTGATCGACGTGGCGGGCGAACAGGCCCGGCTGTCCAAGGCGCTGGCCAAGCTTGACAAGGACATGGCCGGGTTGCAGGCCCGGCTGGGCAACCCCAAGTTCGTGGCCTCTGCCGCCGAAGACGTGGTGATCGAAACCCGCGACACGCTGGAACGCGCGCAGGACGAGGCAGGCAAGCTGCGCGCCGCCCTTGCGCGGTTGGCGGAACTGGGATGATGGCATGATTGCGGTTCAGGGCTTTGACGGGCAGCGGGTGGGCGTGCTGGGGCTGGGCCGGTCGGGCCTTGCGACCGCGCGTGCGCTGACGGCCGGCGGGGCCACCCCGGTGGTGTGGGATGACAGCCCCGAGGCCCGCGCCAAGGCCGAGGCCGAAGGGCTGGTGCCCGAGGATTTGCGGCTGGACAAGGTGCTGGGCACCCTTGCCTGCCTTGTCACCTCGCCCGGTATCCCGCATCTTTACCCCCGCCCGCACCCGGCCATCGGCCGGGCGATGGCGCTGGGCATTCCGGTGGACAATGACATCGGGCTGTTCTTTCGCTCGCTCGGTCAGGCCGACTGGGCCGCGTTCGACACGCCGCCCAAGGTCATCGCCATTACCGGCAGCAACGGCAAGTCCACCACCACGGCGCTGATCGCGCATATTCTGGCCGAGGCGGGGCGCGAGGTGCAGATGGCCGGCAACATCGGGCGCGGTGTGCTGGATATCGACCCGCCGGGCGAGGGCGGCATCGTGGTGCTGGAGCTCAGCAGCTATCAGACCGACCTTGCCCGCGCGCTGACGCCCGATGTGGCGGTGTTCACGAACCTCACCCCCGACCATCTGGACCGTCATGCCGGGATGGGCGGCTATTTCGCGGCCAAGCGCAGGCTTTTTGCCGAAGGCGGCCCCGACCGCGCGGTGATCGGCGTGGACGAGGCCGAGGGCGTGTTTCTGGCCGGCCAACTGGCCCAGGGCCCGATGGATGACCGGGTGATCCGCATTTCGTCGGGGCAAAAGCTCGAGAGCTTCGGCTGGTCGGTGTTTGCGCGCAAGGGGTTTCTGGCCGAATGGCGCAAGGGACGTCAGGTGGCGGCGTGCGATCTGCGCGGGCTGGTGGGTCTGCCGGGGGCGCACAACCATCAGAACGCCGCCGCGGCATGGGCGGCCACCCGCGCGCTGGGGCTTGCCCCGCGCGACATCGAGGCGGCGCTGGCCAGCTTTCAAGGCCTGCCGCACCGCAGCCAACTGGTGCGCGAGATCGGTGGCGTCCGGTTTGTCAACGATTCCAAGGCCACCAACACCGACAGCGCGGCGCAGGCCCTGCGCGCCTTTCCCCGCATCCGCTGGATCGCCGGGGGCTTGGGCAAGGATGGCGGCATCGCCGCGCTGGCGCCCGATCTTGGCAATGTGGTCAAGGCCTATCTGATCGGCCATTCCGCGCGCGACTTTGCCACCCAACTGGGCGCCACCCCGCAAGAGGTGTGCGATACGCTGGACCGCGCCGTGGCCCGCGCCGCCGCCGAGGCGCAGCCGGGCGACGTGGTGCTGCTGGCGCCCGCCGCCGCCAGTTTCGATCAGTATCCCAACTTCGAAAAGCGCGGCGAGCACTTCATGGCGCTGGTGGAGGCTTTGCCCGCGGGCTGAGGCGCGGGGGCGCGGGGTTATCCAAGGAGCCGGCCGGCCCCTTGGACGG
>JAUXPG010000481.1 GCA_030683915.1 Gemmobacter sp. | reverse complement strand
GTGGCCTATGTCGAACTGGACGAACTGCTGTCGATCGACGGGTTCGACGAGTCGACCGCGGGCGAATTGCAGGCCCGTGCGCGTGACTATCTGGAAGAGCAGGCCCGCAAGGCGCTGGAAGCCGCCCGCAAGATGGGTGTCGAGGAAAGCCTGATCAACTTTGAAGGCTTGACGCCCCAGATGCTGGAGGCGCTGGCCAAAGACGGGATCAAGACGCTGGAAGACTTCGCGACCTGCGCCGACTGGGAACTGGCCGGTGGCTGGACCACCGAGAACGGCCAGCGCAAGAAGGATGACGGCATCCTCGAGAAGTTCGACATGAGCCTTGAGGAGGCGCAGACGCTGGTGATGACGGCGCGGGTGATGCTGGGCTGGGTTGACCCGACGGCGATGGATGCCGGGGCCGAGGCCGAGGCGGACGCCGACGACACCGAGGAGGACGAGGCCTGACGAAGGGCCTCGGGTATTCCCCGGTGACGCGCGGTGGCAAGGACAAGGATCTGGATGACCCCGAACGCAAGTGCATTGCGACCGGGGAAAGTCAGCCAAAGCCCGGCCTGATCCGGTTTGTGGTCGGGCCGGAGGGCATGGTTGTCCCCGATCTGCTGGGCCGTCTGCCGGGCCGGGGGATCTATGTCGCCTCGACCCGCGCGGCTCTGGACAAGGCCGTGTCGAAAAACCTGTTCTCGCGCGCCGCGCGGACGCAGGTGACGCTGCCGCCCGATCTGGTGGCGCTGGTGGACGCCGGGCTGGCGCGGCGCGTGGTCGATCTGATTGCGATGGCGCGCAAGGCGGGCCAGGCGGTGACCGGGCTGGAAAAGGTGAAGGACTGGCTGGAAAAGGATAAGGCACGGGTGCTGATCCAGGCCGAGGACGGGTCAGAGCGCGAACGGTCGCGCCTGCGGCCGCCCGACGGACCGGAGAGCCTGATCACCTGCCTGTCAGCGCAGGAATTGGGTTTGGCTTTTGCCCGCGAACGTGCGATACACGCCGCGCTTGGCGCTGGCGGACTCACGATACGTGTTGTAGAGGAAGCGGCAAGGCTTGCCGGGCTGCGCATTGCGGCGGGTAGGCATGTTGGCGGCAGGACCGCCTTGAAGGATACGAAAGACGCATGAGCGATACTGACGGCAAGAAACCCCTCGGGCTGGGTGGCGGGACGCGTGGTCCGGGCCAGGTGAAGCAGAGCTTCAGCCATGGCCGCACGAAGAGCGTCGCGGTGGAGGTCAAGCGCAAGCGCGTGGTGGTGCCGCAGAAGCCCGGCGTCCCCGGGGCTGCGGGTGGGTCCACATCGCAACCGCTGGGTGATCCGGCAAAGCGTCCGGCCGGGATTTCCGACGCCGAGATGGAGCGGCGCCTGGCCGCGCTTCGCGCTGCCAAGTCGCGCGAAGTCGAAGAGGCTGCTGCCCGTGCCGCCGAGGAAAAGGCCCGCGACGAGGAACGCCAGCGCAAGCGCGAGGAAATCGACGCGCGGGAACGCGAAGAGCGTGCCGCCGAGGAGGCCATCCGCAAGAAGGCCGAGGAAGAGGAACGGCTGAAGGCCGAAACCGAATCCAAGGCCCGGCGCGAGGCTGAAATTGCCCGGCGCGCGGCCAATGCCCCGGCGAAGGTCGCGGCGGCCTCGGGCACGCCCAGCGCCACGACTCCGGTCGGCCCGGCGGACGAGCGTACCAAGACCGCGCCGACCCCGCGCAAGACCGACCGTGAACGCGAACGTGAAGAACGCGAACGCGCGGCCAAGACCAAGGGCGGCGATGACAACCGCCGCGCCGGCAAGCTGACGCTGACGGCGGCGCTGGATGGCGAAGGCGGCCGCACCCGGTCGCTGGCTGCGATGAAGCGCAAGCAGGAAAAGGCCCGCCAGAAGGCGATGGGCCTGGGCCTTAAGCCCGAAAAGCAGGTGCGGGACGTTCAACTGCCCGAAACCATCGTGGTGCAGGAACTGGCGAACCGTATGGCCGAACGTGCGGCTGATGTCGTCAAGTCCCTGATGAAGATGGGCATGATGGTCAGCATGAACCAGGCCATCGACGCCGACACCGCTGAACTGGTGATCGAGGAATTCGGCCACCGTGCCGTGCGTGTGACGGATGCCGACGTGGAACAGGCCATCGACACGGTCGTGGACCGCGCCGAGGATCTTGTGCCGCGTCCGGCGATCGTGACCATCATGGGCCATGTCGACCACGGCAAGACCTCGTTGCTGGATGCGATTCGCAAGGCGAACGTGGTGTCGGGCGAAGCCGGTGGCATCACCCAGCACATCGGTGCCTATCAGGTGAAAACGCCGAACGGCAGCATGGTGACCTTCCTTGACACGCCGGGTCACGCCGCATTCACCAGCATGCGGGCCCGTGGCGCGCAGGTGACCGACATCGTCATTCTGGTCGTGGCGGCAGATGATGCCGTGATGCCCCAGACGATCGAGGCGATTGCCCACGCGAAGGCGGCCAAGGTGCCGTTGATCGTGGCGATCAACAAGATCGACAAGTACGATGCGAACCCGCAAAAGGTGCGGACCGACCTGTTGCAGCACGAGATCGTCGTCGAGGCGATGTCGGGCGACGTGCAGGACGTCGAGGTGTCGGCCAAGACCGGCAAAGGGCTGGACGCTCTGCTGGAAGCCATCGCGCTTCAGGCCGAGATTCTGGAACTGAAGGCCAACCCGAATCGTCAGGCCGCCGGTGCCGTGATCGAAGCCAAGCTCGACGTGGGCCGCGGCCCGGTCGCCACCGTGCTGGTGCAGCACGGCACGCTGAAGAAAGGCGACATCTTCGTCGTCGGCGAGCAGTGGGGCAAGGTCCGGGCGCTGATCAACGACAAGGGCGAAACCGTGACCGAGGCCGGACCTTCGGTTCCGGTCGAGGTGTTGGGCCTGTCGGGCACGCCGTCGGCGGGCGATACGCTCAACGTGGTGGAAACCGAAGCGCAGGCGCGCGAAATCGCTGCCTACCGCGAGCAGGCGAGCAAGGACAAGCGCGCCGCAGCCGGTGCCGCGACCACGATGGAACAGCTGATGGCCAAGGCAAAGGCCGACCTGTCGGTGGCCGAACTGCCGGTGGTGGTGAAGGCCGACGTGCAAGGGTCTGCCGAAGCGATCGTGCAGGCGCTGGAGAAGGTGGGCAACGCCGAGGTGCGTGTGCGCGTGCTGCACTACGGTGTGGGCGCGATCACCGATTCGGATGTCAGTCTGGCCGAAGCCAGCGGGGCGCCGGTCATCGGGTTCAACGTGCGTGCCAACGCGACGGCCCGCAATTCGGCGCAGCAGAAGGGCGTGGAGATCCGGTATTACTCGATCATCTATGACCTGATCGACGACATCAAGAAGGCGGCCTCGGGCCTGCTCAAGGCCGAAGTGCGTGAAAACTTCATCGGCTACGCGCAGATCAAGGAAGTCTTCCGCATCACCGGCGTCGGCAACGTGGCGGGCTGTCTGGTCACCGAAGGCATTGCGCGCCGGTCGGCGGGCGTGCGTCTGCTGCGCGACAACGTGGTCATCCACGAAGGCACGCTGAAGACGCTGAAGCGCTACAAGGACGAGGTCAAGGAAGTGCAGTCCGGTCAGGAGTGCGGCATGGCCTTTGAGCGCTACGAGGACGTGCGCGCGGGCGATGTGATCGAGATCTTCGAGCGCGAGACGGTCGAACGTTCGCTGCTGTGACACGGCAGCCTGCGAAAAGGCCCCCGGACCGCTGGTCCGGGGGCTTTTTTCATGCGCAGGTGTCAGAAGTTCACTTCGACGCCGGGCAGGGCGATGGTGCGCATCAGGTCGCGCAATTCCTGCCGGGCCGCAACGTTCGAGATGTTCAGGCTGTCCACCCCGACATCGCGCAGGTCAAGCAGGGTCAGGCCGCGCGGGAACAGTTCGCGAAAGATGACGCGTTCGGAAAAACCCGGCGCCACGCGAAAGCCGATGCGCTTGGACAAATCCTCAAGCGCCTTGCCGACCTTCTTCTTGTTGTGCATCTGCTGCGCGCCGAGACGGTTGCGCAGCACGATCCAGTCGATCGGGCGCAACCCGGCCTGCGCGCGCAACTGGCGGGCCTGCCAGACCATTTCGGCATAGATCGACGGCCCGATGATCTTGCCCGTCTCGGGGTCGATCCGGGCGAGCAGGTCGAAATCGACGAAGCTGTCGTTCATCGGGGTGATGAGCGTATCAGCCAGACTGTGCGCAAGTTGACTGAGCCGGGTGTGCGAACCGGGGCAGTCGATGACGATGAAGTCGGACTGGGCATCCAGGGCGGCGACCGCTGCCGACAGGCGGTGGTCAAACGCGTTCTCGCCGGGTTTCAGATCGGCGGGGTCGGCTTCGGGCAGGTCGCGCATGGTCGGCGAAGGCAGCGCCAGCCCGGCCTTGCGGGCAAAGGCGACCCGGTTTTCCACATAGCGTCCGAAGGTGCGCTGCCGCAGATCAAGGTCAAGCGCGCCAACCCGGAAGCCCGATCTGGCCAGTGCCGTGGCGACATGCATGCAGGTGGTCGATTTGCCCGACCCGCCCTTTTCATTGCCCACCACGATGATATGCGCCATGCCGCTGCCACCCCACAAAAAGTTCATTGCCTTCATAGGCGGGCAACCGAGCAAGGGGAAGGGGAACAGGGCGTGCGGGATGCAATGCGGCTGGAAAGCGGCGGCGGGGCCACGCAAGCAAAAGGCCCCGGGTTTCCCCGGGGCCATGTCCAACGCGCGGCGTGGGTCTTAGAACCCGAGGCCGGCGTACTTGTTCTTGAACTTCGACACGCGGCCGCCGGTATCCATCAGCTTGGCGTTGCCGCCCGTCCAGGCCGGGTGGGCCAGCGGGTCGATGTCGAGCGCGAGCGTGTCGCCTTCCTTGCCCCAGGTCGACCGGGTTGCATAGGTGGAGCCGTCGGTCATCTTGACGGTGATCAGGTGGTAGTCGGGGTGAATGCCGCTTTTCATCGGACCGCTCCTCACTCGCCTTTGGGTTTCGTGTTGACCACCTCGGCGATCCGGGCCGATTTGCCACGGCGCGACCGGAGGTAGTAAAGCTTGGCGCGGCGCACACGGCCACGGCGCACGACTTCGATGCTGTCGATGTTGGTCGAGTAGAGCGGGAACACCCGTTCCACGCCTTCACCGAAGGAAATCTTGCGGACGGTGAAGCTGGCGCCGATGCTGCCGCCATTGCGGCTGATGCACACGCCTTCGTACATCTGCACGCGGCTGCGGTTGCCTTCTTTCACCTTGTAGCCGACGCGCACGGTGTCGCCGGCCTTGAAATCGGGGATGGTCTTGCCAAGCGCAGCAATCTGCTCGGCTTCCAGCTGGGCGATGAGGTTCATCGCAACTCCTTTTCTGACGCGCGGTTGATCCGCGGATGTGATGCCGGCCCAGAGCTTCTGTCCTCAACCGGGTCCGCCTGGGCGCCCGCAGAAGTTTGACCACGCTGTGACTTGCCCCGTCGCTGACCGCCACCGTGCCGAAGAAAGCAAAGCCATGGCCAAGGACAAAGGGTCCGCCAGACGAATCCCGTCTGTGGATCGGTGCGGTATAGGGGGGGGCGGGGCGCCGGTCAAGGGCGGCGGGGGCGGTTCTGCCAGGCTTGCCACAGATCGGGGCGGCGTTCGGCGGTGAGGCGTTCGGCCTCGGCCTGCCGCCAGCGGGCGACTTCGGCGTGGTTGCCCGACAACAGCACCGGCGGGATCTCGCGGCCGTCCCAGACGGCGGGTTTGGTGAATTGCGGGTGTTCCAGCAGGCCGCTGGAAAAGCTTTCTTCCTCGGTCGATTCGGCATTGCCGAGCACGCCGGGCAGCAGGCGCACGGTGGCGTCGATCATGGCCTGTGCGGCGATTTCGCCGCCCGTCATCACGAAGTCGCCCAAGCTGACCTCCGCGATGGCAAAACGGTCCAGCACGCGCTGGTCCACGCCTTCGAACCGGCCGCAGATCAGAGTCACGCCGTCGGCGGCGGCCCAGGACCGCGCCATCGGCTGATCGAATCGCGCGCCGCGCGGGCTGAGATAGACGATGGGCCAGCGCGCCCGGTCGGTCGGGGTGCCGTGGCACGCCACCTCCAGCGCGGCGGCGACGACATCGGCGCGCAGCACCATGCCCGCGCCGCCGCCTGCGGGGGTATCATCGACGTTGCGGTGCCTTCCGATGCCGAAATCGCGCAAGGGAATGGCATCCAACGCCCAAAGCCCCTGTTCCAGCGCCTTGCCGGTCAGTGACAGGCCCAGCGTGCCGGGAAATGCCTCGGGGAACAGTGTGATGACGCGGGCGCGCCACGCCCCTTTGACAACGCGCGGTTCGTCCATCAGGTCGCGCGGCTTTGCGGACACCTGCACCGAAAACCGCCCGTGCGATTTGGTTTTGCCTTCGCCCGTCATTCCGACCCTCGCCTGCGTTGCCGTGCGGACCCGTATTTCCGGCGCCAATCCGGCGGGCCGTGGTTGCAAGCGCTGCGATACACCGGGACGGCGGACAGGGCCAGCCCGGTCACTCGGCCGCGAGGGCGTGCCGACCCAGACGGCGCCCGAGTTCGGCCAGTTCGGCCACCACCGCGGCCAGCCGCCCGCGCACCGCCTCGAACCCCGAGGACGGCTGGATGCGTGCCTCGTCCATGTAAAGGCTGCGGTCGATTTCCACCTGCACCACATGCTGTTCCATCAGCGGGCGGCCATAGGCCTGGGTGATGTAGGCGCCTGCGAAGGGGGTGTTGCGCGCCACCACGAAACCGGCGCGCACAAAGGCGGCCTCGACAGCGGCCATCACTTCGGGCGCGCAGGCTGCGCCGTGACGGTCGCCCAGCACCACCTCGGGTATGTTGCGGGCGGGACCGGCATGGGCGGCAATCGCCTCGTGCGGCATGGAATGGCAGTCGATCAGCAGGACGGCGCCGAAGGTCTGGCGGGACTGGCGCAGCTGGTCCTGCAAGGCGGTGTGGTAGGGGTGCCATGCCGTCCGAAGCCGCCGCTCGGCCTCGGCCAGTGTGATGCGGTTGCCGTGGATGACCTTGCCACCCGCGACCACACGGGGAATCACCCCCAGCCCCGAGGCCACGCGCGGGTTCAGCGACCCCCGCGCCGCGCCGTCGATCAGCGCGGGGTCGAGTTCATCGCAGGCGCGGTTCAGATCGACCCATGCGCGCGGTGTCCGTGCTGCCAGCAGGGGGGCGCCGTGGTCGGGCGCCGAGGCGAACAGCAGATCGACAAAGGCATCCTCGGACGACCGCAACACATGACGGTCCAGCGGGCTTTGCGCCACGAAATCGTCGGGGTAATCCCGCCCCGAATGGGGCGCGGCGAAAAAGGCCGCCGTATCATGGCGACGCGGCAGGAACAGGTCATAGGGCGCGCGTGTCATGGGGCCTCCTTCCGGTGACAAGGGTATAAGGCGAAACGCTGTCATGTCGATGCCTTGCAGCAGAATTCGGCCATCAGTCCTGCGCGACCCCCCTTGAAGCCCGCAACGACTCTGTCTATACGCCCATGCACCGACGCGGCCTTGGCCTGCGGTCCCGCCTTGTGCGGGCAGCAGGCCTTGACAGCGGAACGGGCGCGTAGCTCAGCG